>JBIIMU010000351.1:0-3616 GCA_044337845.1 Pirellulales bacterium
TGTTGTTACTCGAGCCCTCGACGTACTCGCTGAAGAACAGGTCGCCCGTCGCCGGTGGTGGCGGTGGCGGCGGTGGTGGTGCGGCGACCGTGTCGTAGGAGTAGTCGGCCACCACCGGCAGATGGTCGGAGAACGTCGTCAGGAGATCGAGCACCTCCCTGCGGTTGGCGAGGCCCGGCAGCGCGGTGCTCCGCGACTCGTTGATGCTGCCGTTGCGGGGCACGCTCCCGTTGTTGCCGAACGCGCGATACGTGCCGACCATGTACGTGAAGCCGCCGGGCGACATCACCTCGCCCGAGACGATCTGGAAGTCGAAGCGGTCGTCGAGCCCGCCCCCGGTGAGACCCTCCGGCGCCGTCGCCAGCGGCGCCTGGGTGAAGATGTCGACGAACGAGGCGTTGGCGTGCCAGTCGCCCGGGCGGGCGATCGGGTCGAAGGCCTGCCCCGGCCCCGCCGAGAGCAGCGTCTGGTAGGCGGGTTCACTGCTGCGATACACGTTGAAGTCACCGACGTACAGCACGTTGGTGCCCTCGGGCAGGGCGTCGGCGTCGGCGCGAATCACGGTGGCTTCGGCATCCCGCCGGGCGGCGTCGGCGGTGGTGTCGAGCGACTTGAAGTGGCTGTTGTAGACGTAGAACACGCTCGACGCGGCACCGTCCTGCGGCTGGAACGCATAGCGGAGCGTCTGCCGGGGTCCGCCGCTGCTCGATGCGGTGCCGATGGCACGCTCCTCGAGCAGCCGCAGCGCCGCGGTGTTGTAGACCACGCCCTGCGTGCCGCTGCCGGTGGTCGCGCCATTGAGCGAGCCGTGGGCGTAGGTGCCGGCCCCGTAGATCGCGTTGAGCGCCGCGGCCACCGCGGCGGAGGTCACGCCCTGCGACTGCACCTCCTGGATCGCGAGCAGGTCGACCTGGTCGACGTGCCCGGCGATCGACTCCGCGGCCATGGCCTGCACGAGCGTGGTCAGGCCGGTGCGTGGGAGGCGGTCGCCGGCGGTGATGTTGTAGGACACGACCCGCAGATGCCCGATCCCGACGGGACGCCCCACGACCGCCGCGGATGCCGGACCGGGCCCGGCCGCGTTCACCGCCCGGAGCCGAACCGCGTAGTCGGTGCCGTTGACCAGCCCGTCGATCACGAGGGGGCTTCCCGTGGCCGGAGACGACGGGGTTCGCCAGGTCGTGCCGTCGTCGAGCGTGTACTGGTATCCCGTGATCGCACCGCCGCCGTCGGACGCGGGCGACGTGAACGCGACCGTCAGCCGCCCGTCGGCCGGCGTGAGGCCGGTGATCGTCGGTGCCGACGGGGGCACGACGGTCGTGGTGGGCAGGCTGAACGAGACGTTGTCGATGGCGAGCCCATGATCGTTCCCCGCGTCGTTGGCATCAGCCCAGCGGATCCAGAGCGTCGTGCCGGGCGACCAGCTCACGGACGGCGTGACGGTGCCGCCGATCGCGGCCACCCGGTTGGCGGCTGCATTGCCGTCGAGCGCCGTCGCGGTGGCGGCGGTCTGGGGCGCGGTGAACTCGAAGGCGGCGCCCGCCGGGAACCAGGCCGAGACGCTGCCGAAGGTGGAACCGTAGCCGTAGTCGACGGCGAGTTTCTGGGGCGTCCCGGCCCCGCCGTTTCGCCACTGCTCGCCGTCGTAGCGGAGCACGAAGGAGGACTGGGAAGCGCCCGTGTTGTTGGCGACGGCCACCGCCATCCACCCGGCCACTCCGCCCACCGGCGGCGAGCCGAAGTAGGTGCCACCGGACGCGATCGCGCCGAGCGCGCGGTCGGCCGTTGACGCTGTCCCGAAGTTGTAGAACGAGCCGGTGCCGGTGGCCCCGTCGCCGACGAGGACGGACGTCTCGGCGGCTCCGGTCCCGTCGAACAGGCTCCAGGCGGCCAGCGTGGAGTCGTTCGTCCACGCCGAGGTCGATGACCCCAGGGTGTCGAACGTCTGCGTGTAGGCGCTGCCGGTGAACCCGACGGCGGCGAACACCTGCCGCCTCTCCAGGACCTCGGGCCCGCAAACGCCCCCGGCTCGCGGCCGCCTGCCCGGGAGTGCACGGTGCGATCGTCGGCGACGCTCGGGGCGGCGGGCGGACATGGTCATCCTTGGTGCACGAGTCCCGGCGAGACTAGCGGGGCGGCCGGGCCGCGACAAGGTTTGGGCGGCTCGAGAAACGAAAAAAGCCGCGGTGGCAAGCGCCACCGCGGCCTTCGTTCGTGATCATCCATCAACCACCGACCATTCCACCGGCATGCTGCCGCTCGATGGGTCGTTCGTCCGCCGAGCGGGCACGAGTGAAGTCTCAGGTGCGGTCTTGCTTGCTGGCGGTGCCGCGGACCGTGCCCCGGCGACGCATCCGGTCGGCGGCGACCGCGGCGGCCATGCCCACCGTCGCCAGCACGATCGTCGACGGCTCCGGCACCGCGGCGGGCGGAATCGAGAGCGTCGCGGAATCGGAGATGGCACCGGTGCCGGCGGGGCTCTGGGTGAAGCCGATGATCACGCTGGCCGGGGCCGGGTTGGGCGTGAGGGCTGGATTGAAGGAGCCGGCCGTGAAGTTGCCGAGGATGTAGAAGCTCCGCTCACCGGCGACATTGGTCTGCTCGGTGATCGACGTGGAGGTGAACGTGCCGAGAGTCCCGTTGCCGAACGAGAGGCTCGAGCCAACCGACGAGTTGAACGTGACGGGGCCGAGGATCTGCGTGGTCAGACCGGAGAAGTAGCCGATGCTCGCGCCGGTCGAGATCATGTTGCCCACCGTGAACGACGTTCCGGTGTTGATGTTGCCGCTGTCGACCGCGGGGGTCCCGATGTCGGCGAAGCCCTGCGAGCCTGACGACGTGCCGTTCACGAGCACGACGTCGGGGAGCGAACTCTGCGTCACGATGTCGGCACGAGCCGACGGTGCGAGGAAAACGAATGCCAGGGCCGCAACCGCGGCGGTGAGCCCGAACGCGGTTGAGTTGAGGGCGGCTGTGATCTTCATGACAGGGTCCTTCGTGAGTGGTGGCTGCCAGGAATCGAACGACTGACCCTGACGGCCGGGGAATGGAATGGTTGAAAGGAACACGAACACGAACGGAAACGGGTTGCGGAGCGACCTCCGCGGGATGTCACCGGCCGGCCTGAGCGCGAACGACTCGGGTCAGATGGGCGACACCGGATGGCTTGACGATGGCGGCCGAGGTGGCGAACTCGGGATGCACGAGAATCGACTCGCTGAACACCGGCCGGGCCGGACCGGCTGAATACCCAGCTGTGCCGGCGGCCTTTTTGAGGGCGTGTGCCACCGCCGCCCGATCGGGGGCGTGGTCGCGGTGCTCGACGACCATCCCAGGGTCCAAGACGGCAAGCCGCGGGGCATGCTGCTGCGGTACGGTTGCGGCGACGTCATCGCCCAGACGGTGGGAGAGCACCTCGGCGGTACTCGGTGCCCCAAGAAACGCCATCGCAATGGCGGTGGAGGCTCCGGTCGCGCGGATCGAGACGGATCGAAAACAGGCAAACAGGGTCATTCCGATGTCCTTTCGCAATGGGAAAGCCAAAGACCGGGCGACGGTCTCCGGCTGTCGGGTGAGACGGGGAGACGTACGAAGCCAAAAAGGGCGTATTCAGCGG
>JBIIMU010000352.1:0-3607 GCA_044337845.1 Pirellulales bacterium
AGGGACCACGTGCATATCGCGTGCCGAGAATCACTCGGATGGTGAGGCCGTTCGTAAGTCCATGTCCGAAAGCGACTTGCGTCGATCTGGGCGATCGGCACGCCAATCCTGGTTTCCCAGTGCCTGCGAAGGTGTTTCATCAAAACGGCGAAACAAAGGCGGTGTTTTGTGGTTTTTTGGGAAACGTCGGCCATGGCTGGGACCCTGCCCGTAATAGCCTATGCTGAGGCGGGTTGTGCCCATGAATACCGCCCGAAACGCCGGGCCCTGCCGAGCGAGGAACCGATGCTTCGAACCCGTCTGACGTGCGTCTGCCTGGCTGTCTGCCTCGTGCTTCGAGCCGCGTTTCCGGCGGCAGCGGCGGCGACCGACGGAGACGGGCCCCTCGAGTTCGACGTGGTGGTGGCCGGCGGCAGCACGGCGGCCTTCGCGGCGGCGCTGGCGGCCGCGGAGTCGGGGGCCCGCACCGCGCTCATCGAGCCCACCGACTGGGTCGGCGGCCAGCTCACCTCGAGCGGCGTGCCGGCGGTCGATGAGGCGTGGCATTCGATCAAGCCGGCGGCCGGCTCGGAGGAAAAGCCCTACAGCGTGTCGGCCGTGGCGCGGACGCCGGCCAACATCACCCCCTCGTTCCTGGCGCTCATGAAGGGCATCAAGGACCCGGGAAACTGCTGGGTCAGCCGGTTCTGCTTCTGCCCGGACGCGTTCGTGGTCGACCAGCTCGAGCCCCTGCAGCGGGCCGCCGGCGACCGGCTCGTCGTGTTTCTCGAGACCGTCGTGAAGCAGGTCGAGCTCTCGGCCGACGGCACCCGCGTGGCGTCGATCACCTGCGTGTCGCGGTCGCCGAAGGCGGGCGTTCCCGACCGGGGCTACGACCGGCTGCCATCGGAGGACCTGGCCGACTGGTACTCCCCCCGCGACTCCGACCGGTTCACGAAGCGCGTGGTCCGCTTCGCGTCGCCGCGGGCGGACCGGCCCACGGTGTTCATCGACGCCACGGAATGGGGCGAGGTGCTGGCGCTCTCGGGGAAGCCCTACCTGCAGGGCGTTGAGGATGCCGATGGCTCGCTCGAGTGCCGCGACACCTGCGGCCAGGCCACCGTCTACTGCTTCGCGCAGGAACTCCACGCCGAACCGGTGGCTGAGCCCGATCGCAGCGTGGCCGCCACGGAACTGGGCTACGGCGCCTACCGCGACAAGCCCGACGCCTGGACCAAGATCTGGACCTATCGGCGGATTCGGGGCCAAAAGCCCACGGCCACGGCCGGCGACATCTGCCTGCAGAACTGGGGCTACTCGGAGAAGGTCCACGAAGGCGGCAACGACTATCCCTTCCATTACCTGTTCCTGCCGCGGGATCAGGCCGCGGCGGAGGCCGCCGACTGGCGCGGCGGCATCAACCTCCAGGCGCTGCGGGGCGCCGAGGATCGGGCCTTCGGCTGGCACCAGTGGTTTCGCAGGCACGCCACGGATGCCGGGATCGACCCGGCGCGGATCAGCCTCAGTCCGGCGGTGCTCGGCACCGGCCACGGGCTGGCCAAGCTCCCCTACATCCGCGACACGCGCCGGGCGATCGGGCTCGACGGCTTCGTGCTCCGGTTTGCCGACCTCAGCGGGCCGGCGGCGCAGCGGACGGGCACTGTGTTTCCGGACCGGATCGCCCTGGGCGCCTATCCGGCCGACATCCACCCGATCGCGGGCTGCGACATGCCCGACTACTGCCAGGCCGCCCACGACACCCTGCCCTTCTGCGTCCCGTTCCGGGCCCTCACGCACCGCGAACTCGGAAACCTGCTCGTCGTCGGCAAGACGATGGCGCAGTCGTTCCTCGCCAACTCGGCGACCCGGCTCCACCCGATCGAGTGGTCCACGGGGACGGCCGGGGGCGTGGCGGCGGCCCACATGGCCCGCACCGGCCGATCGTCCCGGGAGGCCCTGGCCGCGATCGGCGAACTGCAGCAGGAGGTCAAGCGGATGACGCCCATCGACTGGACGCTGCCTGCGAACTGAGGCCCCGGGCCACGCCCGCGCGATCCCTCCGGTGGCCGCCGCCGTAGTGTCGGGGTAGAGTGGCAGAAGTTATTCCCGCGAGGGGGCGATGCGGCGTTACCAGCGGCTTTGTCGAGGCGTCGCATTCCTGTCGGTTCTGGCAGCCTCGATCGCCGTGCGCGCGGCCGACCCCGAGATCCGGGCCACCTGGATCACCACGACGAGTTCCGACGACTGGTCGGCTGCCAACGTGCAGACGACCATGAACTCGCTCAAGCAGGTCGGGCTCAACACCGTCTACGTCGAGGCCTGGAAGAACGGCTACACGAACTTCACCTCGACCACCCTCGCCACCTTCACCGGCAGGTCCTCGCTCAACCCGTCGCTGTCCGGCCGCACCCTGCTGAACGAGACCCGGACCGCCGCAGCCAACGCCGGGCTCGTGCATGGCGCCTGGTTCGAATACGGCCTGATGGCCGAGTTCGGCAGCCCCTCCAATCCACTGGCGGTGCGGTGCCGCGATGCCACCTGGACCGTGGGCACGACCAGCGGCACCGGCTGGCTGCTGCAGGACTCGGCCGGTGACTACACCAACTCCTCGAACAACTTCGTGTGGATGAATCCGCTGGTGCCCGAGGTGCGGAACCTCATCAAGGGCATCGTGGTCGACGCCATCAACCAGTTCGATCTCCAGATCGTGCAGTTCGACGACCACCTCGCCTGGCCCGTGCAGTTCGGCTGGGACGACTACACGCGGGCCGTCTACAAGCAGGAGACGGGCCGGAACCTGCCGACCAACTCCCTCGATTCCACGTTTCGCACATGGCGGCAGGGAAAGACGCAGGCGCTGTTCGAGGAGATCGCCGCGGCGGCGAAGGCGGCGAAGCCGTCGGTGGTCGTGTCGCTGTCGCCGTCGACCGCGAGCTTCAGCGCCTCAAACTACTGCGCTGACTGGCCGAAGTGGCTGGGCAGCACCGACGAGGTGCTGCCGCAGGTCTACCGTTCCACGTACGGGTCGTTCGCGACCGACTGGGCCGCCCAGATCACGGCCTCGGGGAGCAACCGTCCCGAACTCGCCGCGGGCCTGCGGCTCCTCGGCACGGGCTCGGCCACGCCTTGGAACGACCTCAGGCAACAGATCGACAAGACGCGGACCGACAACGCCCTCGGCCATTCGATCTGGTACAGCGAGGGCGTGTCGGCCTCCGGCACGAGCAACCCCGCGAACTACAACGCCCAGCTCAGGGCCTACTACGACGTGGCGACGAACGGGCCCGCCGCCAATCCGCACTTCACGAGCGTTCGCTGGTCGGGCACCGGCGGCGCGGGGGGCAGCGGCACCTGGAGCGTGCTCGCCTCGACGTGGAAGGACCGCTCGACGATCTGGGTGCAGGACGCCGTGGGCATCTTCGACGGCGTCGGGGGCACCGTGACGGTGTCGGGCACGGTGGGCGTGGCCGGCGGCCTCGACTTTCGCACGTCGGGCTACACGCTGACGGGCGGCACCATGGCGCTCCGCGGCCACACGCAGGCCGCCAACGCGATCTCGGTGGCGGCCGGCGGCACGACCACGCTGGCCACGACGCTCACCGGGTCGACGGGCCTCACCAAGTCGGGT
>JBIIMU010000353.1:0-3591 GCA_044337845.1 Pirellulales bacterium
CCGCCCGCCGGTCGTGGTCGGGGTCGCCGCGGGCGGCGACTATGCCGCCAACGCCGGCACCTACTTCAACTACGCCACGGAGACCGGCACGACCCTCGATCCGCGGCAGGCGGGACCGATCCACACGTTTTCGCGGATCCGGCCGGCCCAGGTGACCGACGGCCTGTCGAAGACCTTCGCCGTGGGCGAGAAGCACCTCCCCGCGGTGGACACGAGCGTGCCGAGCACCATGGTCCAGTGGGCCCAGGGCGACACCGCCTTCTTCGCCGCCGACAACCCCTACAACTGCTTCCGCGATCCGGCCCGCGGCCTCGCCAGCGGCAGCGACGACATGAACCGGCGGAAGTTCGGCAGCAGCCACCCGAGCGTGGTGCAGTTCGTGTTTCTCGACGGCCACGTCGAGGGCATCGAGCGCGAGGTCGATCCGACGGTGCTCCGCTGGTACTGCGCGATCGGCGACGGCAACGATCCCACGGCCCCGACCGACGGCACCGACGACACCTGATCTCGGCTACACTGGCGGGCGAGTTCCCAGGAGCCCTGCGCCGTGTCAAAGCTGCTTCCCTGCCCGCTGTTCATCGGCGGCGAGTGGACGACCGCGTCGGGGGTCGCCACCACGCCCGTCCACAATCCGTCGGTGGGCGAGGTGATCGCGGAGACGCCCCTCTGCGGAGCCCCGGTCGTCGATCAGGCGGTGCAGGCCGCCGCGAAGGCGTTTCCGGGCTGGATGGAGACGCCCCCTGTGGAGCGGGCGCGGATCCTCTTCCGGCTCAAGGTGCTCCTCGAGGACCACTTCGAGGAGCTGGCCCGCAGCGTGACCACCGAGCACGGCAAGACGCTCGCCGAGGCCCGGGGCGACGTCCGCCGGGGCCTGGAAAACATCGAGTTTGCCTGCGGAGCGCCGAGCCTGCTGATGGGCGAGTCGGCCGAGAACGTGGCCCGCGGCATCGACTGCGACTCGATCCGGCAGCCGCTCGGGGTGGTGGCGGGGATCACGCCCTTCAACTTTCCCGCGATGGTGCCGCTCTGGATGTGGCCGATCGCGATCGCCTGCGGCAACACCTTCGTGCTCAAGCCGAGCGAGAAGGTGCCGCTGACCACGATCCGGATCGCCCAGCTCGCGCAGCAGGCCGGGCTCCCCGCGGGCGTGCTCAACGTGGTGCACGGCGGCCGGGAGGCGGTGGACGCGATCCTCGCCCATCCCACGATCAAGGCGGTGTCGTTCGTGGGCTCCACGCCGGTGGCCCGGGAGATCCACCGGATCGGCACGGCCAACGGCAAGCGGGTGCAGGCGGCCGGCGGGGCGAAGAACTTCGTGCTCGTGATGCCCGACGCCGACGTGGCCAACTCCTCGACCGGCATCCTCGAGGCCGCCTTCGGCTGTGCGGGCGAGCGGTGCATGGCCGGCTCCACCGCGATCGCGATCGGCAAGGCCGCCGACACCGTGCTGCCCCGGCTCGTGGAGGTGGTCTCGAAGATCAAGGTGGGCCCCACCGACCGCGACGCCGAGGCCCAGATGGGGGCGGTGATCACGCGGCAGCACGCGGATCGCGTGTGCGAGCTGATCGGGCAGGCCGCCGGGCAGGGGGCGCGGCCGCTCACCGACGGCCGCACCACGAAGGTCGCCGCGGCCCCGCACGGCTTCTTCGTGGGGCCCACGGTGCTCGACCACGTCCGCCCCGAGATGGTGACGATGAAGGAGGAGGTGTTCGGGCCCGTGCTCAACGTCGTCCGCATGGACGACCTCGACGCGGCCATCGAACTGGCCAACTCGTCCCCCTACGGCAACGGCGCCGCGATCTTCACCCGCAGCGGCAAGGCGGCCCGCGAGTTCCGCCACCGCGTGCAGGCCGGCATGGTGGGCATCAACATCGGCGTGCCCGCCCCGATGGCCTTCTTTCCGTTCAGCGGCTGGCATGCCTCGTTCTTCGGCGACCTGCACCTCCAGGGCCGCGAGAGCGTGGCCTTCTTCACGCAGCAGAAGGTGACCACGACCCGCTGGTTCGCCGACGGCGAGGGCACGATCTGGGCCGCGAAGTGAGCCGGGAGGCCACGCCATGACGCTCCTCGTCAGCAACGCCGACATCGTCAACGCCGACGGCCGCTACACGGCCGACATCCTCTGCGAGGGCGACACGATCGCGCGGATCGACCGCGGCATCACCCCGCCGCCCGGCGCCGAGGTGATCGATGCCACGGGCAAGCTCGTGTTTCCCGGGTTCATCGACCCGCACACCCACATCTACCTGCCCTTCATGGGCACCTTCTCGCGGGACGACTACGAGACCGGCACGAAGGCGGCCCTCGTCGGCGGCACGACCACGATCTTCGAGATGGTCTGCCCGGCGCGGAGCATGTCGCCCGCGGAAGGCTACGCCCTCTGGCGGCGGCAGGCCGACGGGAAGGCCTGCTGCGACTACACCTTCCACATGGGCGTGACCCGGTTCGACGCCGACTCCGCCGCCCAGCTCCGCGAGATCGTCGCCGCGGGCGTGGGCAGCTTCAAGGTGTTTTTGGCCTACAAGGGGGCCTTCGGCGTGGACGACGCCGAGCTCTGGCAGGCGCTCGCGCTGGCCAGGGAGCTCGGCGTGGTCGTCACCGCCCACTGCGAGAACGAGACGCTCGTCGCCGAGCTGCAGAAGGAGCTGCTTGCCGCCGGCCGCACCGGCCCCGAGGCCCATCACGACAGCCGGCCGCCCCGGGTGGAGGCCGAGGGCGTGCACCACCTGATGACCTTCGCCGAGCTCACCGGGGCCCGCGTCTACATCGTGCACCTCTCCTGCCGGGAGGCCCTCGAGGCGGCGGTGGCGGCCCGGCTGCGGGGCGTGAACGTCGCCGTGGAGACGCTCATTCAGTACCTCGTGCTCGACAAGACCTGGGCCGAGAAGCCCGGCTTCGAGGGGGCGAAGTACGTGATGTCGCCCCCGCTCCGCGACCGCGCGAACCAGGCCGTGCTCTGGGACGGCCTCGCCAGCGGCCTCGTGCAGACCGTGGGCACCGACCACGCCCCCTTCGACTTCGCCTCCCAGAAGCCCATGGGCAAGGACGACTTCACCAAGATCCCCAACGGCATCCCGTCGATCGAAGACCGCATCAACCTCCTCTGGACGCACGGCGTGAAGGCCGGCCGGCTCACGCTCGAGCAGTTCGTGGCGGTGGCCAGCACCAATGCCGCCAAGATCTTCGGCCTCTGGCCCCGCAAGGGCGTGATCCAGCCCGGCGCCGACGCCGACCTCGTGATCTACGACCCGGCCTATCGCGGCACCCTCTCGGCGAAGACGCAGACGCAGGCCGTCGACTACAACGCCTTCGAAGGCTGGGCGATCGAGGGGCGGCCGGCGGTCGTCACGGTTCGCGGCCAGGTGGCCGTGCGCGAGGGGAGGTTCTGCGGGACGGTGGGGCGGGGGCGGTTTCTGGAGCGGCGGCCCACCCCGTGACCACCATGCGCGACACGCCCGATCCCTCGCTCTGGAACGAGGATCTCGCGCCCGTGCCGCCCGAGAAGCGGACGTGGACGTGGTGGAACGTGGCCGCCCTGTGGATCGGGATGGCCGTCTGCATCACCACCTACACGCTCGCCGCCAGCCTCAT
>JBIIMU010000024.1:0-13593 GCA_044337845.1 Pirellulales bacterium
CGGCGACACTCGCCACCTCGGGCCCGAACTCCGCATCGACCAACGGCTGGTTCAACAAGCCGTGGAGCTTCGGCAGCGTGGTCGATCCGCAGGCGCTCACGGTGGCGGAGGCGCGGCGCAACTTCGTCTCGATCACGTCCACCGACGCGGGCCTGGGCCCCGGCCGGGGCCTCTTCCACTACACGGTGCACGGGGCCGTCGGCAACAAGTATGGCCCGGTGATCGTCGTGGCCTCGGGAGGCCAGGCCCCCACGACGTCGATCGTCGGGATGGCCGGCGACGAGATCCTGGTCAGCCGCACGACGGGCTCGTCCCTGACGAACTCCGAGGTCGGCACGCTGCCGGCCGGCGTCACCTGGGTCAACCATGTCTCCGGCGACTTCAACGCCGACGGCCGGACGGACGTCGCCAGCCAGACCGATGCGGGCGGCTGGTGGGTGACGACCACGCCGGCATCCGGGCCCGCGTCACCGCGGCTCTGGGCCACCCTGTCGGCGTTTCAGTTCCCCACGGTCGGTGATTTCGACGCCGATGGGCGCGATGACATCGCGATTCGCAACGAGGCCAATGGCTCGTGGCGGGTGCTCACCAGCACCGGCTCCGAGTTCACCTCGAGCCGCTTCGGCCGCTGGAACGCGGAGCTGACGTGGAGCAACGTGCTGGCCGGCGATTTCAACAACGACGGCCGCGACGACGTCGTCGGTCAACGGTCGGACGGCGCCTGGGTCGTGGCGGCAAGCACCGGCACGTCGTTCACGTCCACCGTGTGGACGTTCCTCTCGATCGGGCAGTTCGGCACCGTCGGCGACTTCAATGCGGACGGCCGCGACGACGTGGCCATCCGCAACGCGAACAACGGCTCATGGCGGGTGCTCTCGAGTTCGGGCACCGGGTTCACGCCGCTGAAGTTCGGGTCCTGGGACGCGGCATCCTCCTGGAGCAACGTGCGGGCCGGCGACTTCAATGGCGACGGCCGCACCGACCTCCTCGGCCAGCGGGCGGACGGCACCTGGTTCGTGTCGACGAGCGGCGCGAGCGGCTTCACCACCGCGGGCTGGACCGTGCTCGCGATCGGGCAGTTCGCCACGGTCGGCGATTTCAATGCCGACGGCCTCGACGACGTGGCGGTCCGCAACCCGGCCAACGGCGCGTGGCGGCTCCTCTCCGGCAACGGCACCTCGTTCACCGCGACGAAGCTGGGCGACTGGCCCTCGGCCAAGGCCTGGTCGCGGGCGTTCGCCGCCCGCGCCTGAACCGCCCGCCCTCAGCGGACGGGCTTCGGAAGCGCCGCCTCGATCCGGCTCGCCACCTGCGTCGCCAGCACCTCGGATCCCGACGGCGTGTAGTGCACGTCGGCTGGCTTGCCGATCTCCGCGAGCCGGGACGCCGCGAAGGCATGGAGATCGTTGGTCGCCACGCCCTCGTCCTTCATCACCTCGGCCGCCGCGGCGTTGTAGGCCACTTCGTCCCCCGGCACGCGGCCCTTGGCACCGGGCGGCACCGGCGTGGTGGTACACCAGATCAGCGTCGCCCCGGTCGCCTTCAGCCGGCGGACGATCGCCCGAAGGTTCGCCCGATAGGCGTCGAGGTCGACCTGCCGCGGACCCTGCGACACGTCCACGAGGGTTCCCTTGGCATCGGCGTGCTTGAGGTCGTGAAGCCCGAAGTTGAAGTGGATGACGTCCCACCGCGAATCCCCGAGCCAGCGATCGAGCTGCTCGAGGCCGCGGGTGGTGGGGCCGCCATTGGTCGGAATCCGATGCACGTTGGCCTTGCCATCGAGCAACTCGCGGGTGGGAAGCGTGTAGCCGATCGAGATCGAGTCGCCGATCAGGAGCACCCGCGGCAGCCCGGGCACGTCATCGATCGGGGCAAGCGCGGGGTCCGGACGCTTCTTCGCCGGGGCGACGCTCGGCGCGTCCGCCGCGACGGCGACTCCCGCGAGCACCCACATCGCCATCACGCCCGCCATCGCCTTCATGATCGCTGCCCCCTCGGGAAACGCCGGCCGCCGCCCCATCGCTGCGGTCAGGCTGCCGTAGCCTAATGCCCCCCGAGGCGGCCGTCACGATCGGCGGCGTGCCGATCGGCGGGCGCCGGGCCGGTGGCAGGCGACCTTTCCGCTTGCCACCGGCCGAGCCACTGACGAAACTACCCGGTTCGATGGATCGGGTTCTGGGGAATGGGGGGCACACTGCGACATGGAACCGACCGATATCTCCGACCCGCGGTACTTCCACAAGGTCGTCGACTGCCAGTGGGCCTGCCCGGCCCACACCAATGTGCCGGCCTACATCCGGCTGATCGCGCAGGGGCGATACACGGAGTCGTACCTGCTCAACCGGGAATCGAACGTGTTTCCCGGAGTGCTCGGCCGCACCTGCGACCGCCCCTGCGAGCCCGCCTGCCGACGCGGCCGTGTCGATGAAAAGCCGGTCGCGATCTGCAGGCTCAAGCGCGTGGCCGCCGACCTGCGCGACGACATTCGGCCGTTCCTTCCCAAGCCGCCCGCGGTGAAGAACGGCAAGCGGATCGCGCTGGTGGGCGCCGGTCCCGCGTCGCTCACGGTGGCCAACGACCTGCTGCCGCTCGGCTACGAGGTCACGATCTACGAGCGGAATCACGAGCCCGGCGGCCTGATGCGGATCAACATTCCCTCCTTCCGGCTCCCGGCGTCGGTGCTCGACGACGAATGCGGCTTCATCATCGACATGGGCGCCGAGATGCGGTATGGCACGCCGGTCACCAGCCTCGAGGCCCTGCTCACGGAGGGCTACGACGCGGTGTTCGTCGGCAGTGGCGCCCCCCGCGGCAAGGATCTCGACATCCCCGGGCGATCCGACGCGGCCGCCCAGGTTCATCTCGGCATCGAATGGCTCGCCAACGTGCACTTCAAGCACGTGGAGCGGATCGAGCCCCGCGTGATCATCATCGGGGTCGGCAACACCGCCATGGACTGCTGCCGCACCGCCAAGCGGCTCGGGGCGACCGACGTGAAGGTGGTGGCGCGACGGGGACGTAGGCACTTCAAGGCGTCGCCGTGGGAACTCGAGGACGCCGAGGAGGAGCAGGTCGAGATCATCGAGAATCATGCCCCCAGGCGCATGGTCGTCGAGCACGGGAAGCTGGTGGGGATGGAGTTCGACGTCCTCGACTGGAGCGAGGACGCGACCGGCCGGGCCACGAGCCGCGTGCTCCGCACGGTCACGATCCCATGCGACGCCGTGATCCTCGCGATCGGCCAGGACAATGCCTTCCCCTGGATCGAGCGGGATATCGGCGTGGAGTTCGACGCCACGGGGATGCCCGTGGTCGATCGCACCACCCACCAGAGCACCCACCCGCAGGTGTTCTTCGGCGGTGACGCCGCCTGGGGGCCACAGAACATCATCTGGGCGGTCGCCCATGGCCATCAGGCGGCGATCTCGATCGACCTGCTCTGCCAGGGCCGGCCCGTGACCGAGCGTCCGCCCGAGGGGATGACGCTCGTGAGCGTGAAGAACGGCCTGCACAGCTGGGCCTACGACAACGACTACGATCCGGCGGCGCGGCAGGTGATGCGTCATGAGGAGCTCGCGAAGCGCTTCCGCGACCTGAACGTCGAGGTGGAGCTCGGCTTCTCGCCGGAGCAGGTGGCCACCGAGGTGTCGCGGTGCCTCAACTGCGACATCCAGACCGTGTTCACCCCCCCCAAGTGCATCGAGTGTGACGCCTGCATCGACGTCTGCCCGACCAACTGCCTGACGATCACGACCAACCATTCGCCCGAGGCCGACCTCCGGCAGCGGCTCTCCGCCCCGGCGGTGAACCTGACGCAGGACATCTACCTCTCCGATCCGCTCCCGCAGACCAGGCGGGTGATGGTGAAGGACGAGGACGTCTGCCTGCACTGCGGGCTGTGCGCCGAGCGGTGCCCCACGGCGGCATGGGACATGCGGCTCTTCGACCTGATCACGCCGGTGACCGGTGCCGCCCGCGAGCAAGGAGAACTGGTACAGGCATGAACGGCGTCAACGACTTTGCCTTCAAGATCGGCACCGTCAACGGCACGGGCTCCGCGAGCGCCAACGGGCTGCTCATGCAGGCGATCTTCCGGATGGGGATCCCCGTGTCCGGCAAGAACATCTTCCCGTCCAACATCCAGGGCCTGCCGACCTGGTACGAGATCCGGGTGAGCAAGGACGGCTACACCGCCCGCCCATCGGAGGTCGACCTCGTGGTCGCCCTCAACCCGGCGACCTACGCCAAGGACGTGGCCACGGTGCGGCCCGGCGGCTACCTGCTCTACGACTCGTCGTGGCCGCTGCCGAAGGAGCTCGAGCGGCAGGGCATCACGATCCTCGGAATCCCGTTCGGCCGGCTGTGCGTGGGGGCGTTCGAGGGGGACCGCGAGCGGACGCTCCTCCGCAACATCGCCTACACGGGCGCGCTGACAGCCCTGCTGGGGATCGACCGCGACGTGGTCGACACGCTCCTCAACCAGACCTACGGCAAGAAGCCCAAGCTGCTCGAGTCGAACCACAAGGCGATCCGGTTGGGCTACGACTACGCCGTGCAGCACTGCCCCTGCCCGCTGCCGTTCCACCTCGAGACGATGAACGCCACGGGCGACTCGATCCTCATCGACGGCAACACGGCCTGTGCGCTCGGCGCGGTCTACGCCGGGGCGACGGTGGGCGCCTGGTACCCGATCACCCCCGCGACGTCGCTGATGGAAGGCTTCAAGGCCTTCTGCGAGAAGTACCGCGTCGACCAGGCGACGGGCGAACGGAACTACGCCATCCTGCAGGCGGAGGACGAACTGGCGGCCGCGGGCATCGTGATCGGCGCCGGCTGGGCGGGCGCGCGGGCCTTCACCAACACGTCCGGCCCGGGCATCTCGCTGATGCAGGAGTTTCTCGGGCTCGCCTACTACACCGACATCCCGGCGGTGTTCTTCGACATCCAGCGGTGCGGGCCCGCGACCGGCATGCCGACCCGCACGCAGCAGGCCGATCTGCTGTCGCTGGCCTACGCCTCCCATGGCGACACGAAGCACCCGATCCTCTTCCCCGCGAATCCCCACGAGGCCTTCGAGATGGCGGTGCAGGCTTTCGACCTCGCCGACCGGCTGCAGACGCCGATTTTCGTCGCCACCGACCTCGACATCGGCATGAACGACTGGATGGTCAAGCGGCTGACCTGGGACGATGCCTATCGCCCCGACCACGGCAAGGTCCTCGACGCCGCGGCCCTCGAGCAGGTCACGAAGTTCTCCCGCTACCTCGACGTGGACGGCGACGGCATCGCCGCCCGCACGCTCCCGGGCGTGGGCGGCAAGGGGGCCTACTTCGTCCGCGGCTCGGGGCACGACAAGCACGCCGGCTACACCGAGGATTCCGACGCCTACCGGGAGGTGGTCGACCGGTTGCGGCGGAAGTTCGCCCATGCCGCGACGCTCGTGCCCCGGCCGGCGTTCACGCTCCAGGAAGGAGCCGACATCGGCCTGGTGACGCTCGGCGGATGCGATGCCGCGGTTCGCGAGGCGGCCGACAGGCTGCGGGCCCAGGAGATCCTCGTGGACGTGATGCGGATCCGCGGATTCCCCTTCGACGAGGATGTCCGCGAGTTCATCGAGTCGCACGAGCGGATCTTCGTGATCGAGCAGAACCGCGACGGCCAGCTGCGGTCGCTGCTCGCGATCGAGCTCGGCATCGCGCCCGCCGACATGACCCCGATCCTCGACTACGGCGGGATGCCCCTGACGGCCAAGGTGGTCGTCGAGGCCGTGAGCAGCCACCTGACCGGAGTGCCCGCATGACCTCGATCGTCAAGCCGCCCGTCCGCCATCCGAGCCTGCGGACCAACCGTCTCGGCCTCACGCTCCGCGACTACGAGGGCGTGATGTCGACGCTCTGCGCCGGCTGTGGCCACGACTCGGTCACCGCGGCCCTGGTGCAGGCCGCCTGGGAACTCGAGCTCGAGCCCCACCGGGCCGCGAAGATGAGCGGCATCGGCTGCTCGTCGAAGACCACGGCCTACTTCATGAAGCAGTCGCACGGCTTCAACTCGGTCCATGGCCGGATGCCGTCGGTGACCACGGGCGCCGCGGCCGCCAATCGCGGGCTCACTTTCATCGGAATCTCCGGCGACGGCGACTCGCTCTCGATCGGCCTGGGCCAGATGGCCCATGCCATCCGCCGCAACGTCAACATGCTCTACGTGATCGAGAACAACGGCGTCTACGGTCTGACGAAGGGGCAGTTTTCCGCGTCGGCCGACGTCGGCTCCACGTCGAAGCGGGGCGAGGCGAACGAGCAGGCGCCCATCGATCCCGTGCTCATGGCGCTGTCGATCGGGGCCACGTTCGTGGCCCGGTCGTTCTCCGGCGACAAGAAGCAGCTCGTGCCGATCCTCAAGGCCGGCCTCGCCCACCGGGGCCTGGCGCTCGTCGACGTGATCTCGCCGTGCGTGACCTTCAACGACCACGAGGGCTCCACGAAGAGCTACAAGTACACCCGCGAGCACGAGGTGGAGGCCGTCCACGCCGACTACGTGCCGGTGCACGCCGAGATCACGCTGCCCGACTCCGGCGATCCGCTCCGGATCGTGTCCATGCACGACGGCAGCTCCGTTCGCCTGCGGAGCACCGCGGCCGACTACGATCCCACCGACCGCACGAGCGCCTACGCCCACGTGCGGGCCTGCCAGGCGCGGGGCGAGATCGCCACGGGCCTGCTGTTCGTCGACGAGGACAGCCGCGACATGCACGACCTCCTCAAGACCCCCGAAACGCCGCTCATCGACCTGCCGTACGAGCGGCTCTGCCCGGGGGCCGCGGCCCTCGACGCCCTGATGGCCCGCTACCGCTGAGGCCCGGGGCACGGATCCGGGCCGGGCGGAAGCCGGGGCCCCGGCGCAAACCCTGACGATCGTGGCACGCGGGCGGATTCCGGCCCCTCGCCTTCGCCGATCGAAGGCGACGGAGGGCGCTCATGGGGCGGGCTGCGATGGCATGGGTTATGGCCGCGATGGCGGCGGCCTGCGGTGCGGCCGGCGCCGGGGAGTGGGATCTCGGCACCGACCGCGACGCCTTCACGCCCTGCACCCACTGCGTGGCCCCGGGCACGGTGCTGCTCGAGGCGTCACACGTTTACATCGACAACCTCGCCGGCCCACCCACCAACAACTATCCCGAGTCGCTGTTCCGCATCGGCGCGACGGAGTGGTTCGAGTGGCGGATCGGCGCCAACTACGGGGTCGGCTCGCAGGGCACCGTCGTGACGAGCGTCGAGGTCGGGGAGGGACGGCTCGACGGCACGACCCTCTACGAGTCGAGCGTGCTCTACGGGTTCAAGGCGGCGGTGTCGTCCCAGGACGGACTCCTTCCCGAGAGCTGCCTGATCATGGAGGGCTCGACGCCCACCTTCGGAGACTCGTTCGGAACCGTCCCCGTGGCCACCGGCGTCGCGGGCTGGGAGCTTGCGAACGGCTGGCGACTCGACACCGCGCTCCGCTACGCCTACTCCGAGGGCCTGACCGCGTGGTTCAGCCGCTGGACGCCGTCGGCCGTGCTGCGGATGCCCGTGAGCGAACGCGTGGAGGTTCACGCGGAGTGGTTCGGCTCCTTCACCACGGGCGCGGGCGAAGCCACGAGCCAGCCCTACGTGAGCCCGGGGTTCCACGTGATGCTCACCCGAAACCTGGAGATGGGCCTCCGGGTGGGCTGGGCGCTGGCGAGCGAGACGGCGCCGTTCTTCTCCGACGCCGGCCTCGGCTGGCGCTGGTGACCCGACCGGCTAGCGCCGTTCGTCCGCGAGCAGCCGCTCCTGAGCGAGCACGCCCGCCCGGTCGCGGCGGCCGACGACCCTCGTGGGCACGCCCGCGTTCACCGTCCAGGGCTCGAGCGGCGTCTTCACGAGCGACAACGCCCCGACCGTCGCCCCCTCCCCGATGCCGCCCCCGGGCAGGATCACCGAGTTGGCGCCCAGCACCGCATGCCGGCCGATCTCGATCCGGGCGGTGACGACGTGCCGATGATGCGCAGGCACCATCGGCCCGCAGATCCGTCCGCCGCTGAAGTCGTCCGACGACGACAGCACCCGGGCTCCGTGGGAGACGCACGCGAAGTCGCCGATCACGATCCCCCCGCCCCCCAGCAGGCTCGCGTGGGCGGAGACGTGCACGCGGTCGCCGATCACGAGGTCGGCCGACATCGTGACCACGCAGAACGGGTCGAGCCTCACGTGCGAGCCGATCCGCATCCGCTCGCACCCCACCAGCACGCAGGTGGGGTGGATGAGCACGTCGTCGCCGAGCCCGGCGAACCCGAGGCGCTCGAGCGATTCCCGCGAGAGGTAGGCCGCGTTGTGCATCGCCATCTCCTACCCGGCGTCCACCACCTGAAACAGGGCCGAATCGTGCACGGCGTGGCGGCTGATCCAGACACCGCCGGAGTCGGGCGTCGCGGAGTCGATCACCTGTCCGAGATCGAAGAAGAAGATCCGCTTCGTGCCGGGAAGCAGCCTCTCCTTGGCCTGCCGCAGAAACAGCCCGAGCAGCGCGGCGAACACCGCCGACTGCGTGATCACCACGATCCCGTCGTCCGTCCGCAGGCGGGCGAGCACGTGCCGGCAGGTGGCCTGCAGGGCCGCCGCCCAGCACTGGTGCACCGTCCGGCCCGGCACGGGCAGGCACTCCTGCGGGAGGCCGGCCACGTCGAGCCTGAGGCCGCGCAGGTGGGGCGGCACCACGAACACGACGCGATCGGCGGCCCGGGCGAACGACACGAGCGTGTCCCGCAGCGTTCCCCCGACGGCGGCTCGCTTCGGAAAGCTGCCGTCCGCGAAGCGGAGCCGCCGCGGGCCGAACAGCGTGTCGAAGGTGCCGAGCAGCCCGATCGTGGCCCCGAGCGGGATGGTCTGCAGGGCCGGCGGCTGGTCGGGAAACCGGCGCAGCACCGTCTCGTGGTCGTGGTTGCCGGCCTCGAGGCTCATGCCGAACTGGAGCCCTGGAAACGAGAGCGTGCCACCGTCGTCCTCCGCCTGGCGGGCGATCAGCGACTCGAGCGCGAGCGCAAACCCCGACTCGGCGTACGCCTCGCGGTACGCGTCCGGGGACGTGAATCGCCGGGTCACGGGGTCGGCGCTGCCGTGGATGCCGACCAGCTGTTCCCAATAGCCGTGATTGATCTTGAAGTACCAGAAGTCGGACGCCGGATCGCACGCGAACCGGTCCTGCGGCTCGATGGCGATCCGCTCGCCCACGATGCGGTGCAGCGTGTCGGGCCGCACGGCGGCGGCGTGCCGGACGAAATCGCCGGCCAGAGCGGACTCCCGGACGACACGCCGGGCCTGAAACGCTCCCCCTGCCCGCCGCACGACGGCGCGGGTCTGCTCCTCCCAGGTCGCCTCCCAGCCGGCCTCCGGACGCTCCGGCCATCCCGCCGGAACCGGCATCGGATCGGGCATGCAGCCGGCGGCCAGTAGGTCGCCGAGCATCTCCCGGCACGATCGATCGAGGGCCTCGTCGTCCATGCCGTCAGGCTCCCGCGAGACAGGCACGCAGCGCCGCCCCGACGATCGCGACCATCTCGTCGATCTCGTCGTCGCCCGCGTCGGGATAGACCGGCGCGCAGCACATGCGGCCGGCGAGGTCTTCGGAGACGGGGCACGCCGTCAGCCGCGGCACGTCGCGGAGCCGCGACAGTGAGGGGGCGTAGTAGCGGCGGATCTCCATGCCGCGTCCCCTGGTCTCGGCCTCGAAGCGATCGGCGGCGACCGAGTCGGGGAGCAGCAACGGAAAGAACTGCCAGGCCCCGTCGGTCACCTCCGGCCGGCAGTCGACCTCGGGGAACGCGGCCGCGAGCGCCGCGTAGCGGGCCGCCAACGCCCGCCGCCGGGCCAGCTGCGCGGGAAACGCGTCGGCGACGGCCAGGCCCACGGCCGCCTGGAACTCGGCCATCTTGCCGTTGATGCCCCAGGTCGGTTCCCGCGTCGCGTCGGGATTCGGCAGGCCGAAGTTGATGGCCCGCCGCAGCCGCTCCTCGGCATCGCGATGGGCGAAGATCGCCCCGCCCTCCCCGATCCCGAACGGCTTCGTCGCGTGCAGCGAGTAGGCCTCGAACACCCGGGGCTGTCGCTCCGGCAGGTCGCGGTCGACGCCCAGCCCCGCCGCGTCGTCGATCACGAGCACCGCGCCGTGACGCGCCGCCACCTCCGCGTGAGCGTCGAGATCGGTCCGCAGGCCGAACGGCCTGAGCACCACGGCCGCCGTCGCCCCCGAGGCGGCGAAGGCGGCATCGAGCGTGGCGGCGTCGGTCGTCCAGCTCCGCGGACAGACGTCCACGAGCAGCGGCTCCGCGGCCGCCATCCGGATCGCCGCCAGCGTGGCGGGAAACGTGAAGGCCGGCAGCAGCACCCGGCCTCGAACCCCCGCCGCGATCAGCGGTGCGGCGATCGCGGCCGTGCCGCTCGACACGAGCACGCACACCGAACACTCGGCTCCCCAGGCGGCGCCGAGCCGGGCCTCGAGCCGCTGCACGAGCGGGCCGGAGTTGGAGAACCGCTTCGCCGCGTACGATTCCGCCAACAGCCCCGCCCACCGATCCGCCGGAGGCATCGCAGGACGAATGACGGGATAGCGCATGGGGGGGATGATACCGGCCGCCGCCGGACCGCCGCACCCCCGGTTCGCCCGCGAAAAACGCCCGCCGCTACGCGTGGATCGCGGCGCCGGACACGGCGAGGGCCGCCTCCTTGAGCGCCTCCGGAAGGGTCGGATGCGCGTGGCACACGCGGGCGATGTCTTCGGCGGTCGCCCCGAAGGCCATGGCGGCGGCGGCCTCGCCGATCAGGTCGCCGGCGGCCGGCCCGATCACGTGGATGCCGAGCACGACGTCGGTGGCGGCGTCGGCGAGCACCTTCACCTTCCCCGCCGTCTCGTCGATGGTTCGCGCCCGACCATTGGCCCGGAACGGAAACACACCCTTCTTGAAGGCGACGCCGGCCGCGACGAGCTGCTCCTCCGTGCGACCGACGGCGGAGATCTCGGGATGCGTGAACACCACGGCCGGCACGAGGTCGTAGGCGACGTGGGACCAGCGGCCCGCGATGCCCTCGGCGCAGGCCACGCCGTCCTCCTCGGCCTTGTGGGCGAGCATGGGGCCGGGGACGCAGTCGCCGATCGCCCACACGCCCGGGGCCGAGGTGCGAAAGTGTCCGTCCACCGCGATGAACCCGCGGGAGTCGGGCACGATGCCGACGCTCTCCAGGCCGATCCCGTCGGTGGCCGGGCGGCGGCCCGTGGCCGCGAGCACCCGGTCGCAGCGGATCGGCTCCTGCCCCTCGCACTCGACGACGGCCGCGTTGCCGTCGGCGCGGGCCCGCGTCACCTTGGCGCCCAGGCGGATGTCGAGCCCCTGCTTGCGAAACAGTGCGAGGGCCTCCGCCGCGATCTCCCCGTCGATGCCGGCCAGGATCCGGTCGGCGAACTCGAGCACCGTCACCCGCGCGCCGAGGCGTCGCCAGACCGTCCCGAGCTCCAGGCCGATGTAGCCGCCGCCGATCACCACGAGGTGCGCGGGCACGGCATCGAACGACAGCGCCTCGGTGCTCGTGCCGACGAAGCGGCCGTCGACGTCCACCCCCGGCAACACGATGCTGCGGCTCCCGACGGCGAGGATGATCTTCGGGCACTCGATCGCCGTCACGGCTCCGTCGGCCGCGGTCACGGTGGCGCGACCGGGCCCGGCGAGCTGACCGGCCCCGGCATACCGCGTGATCCGGTTCTTGGCGAGCAGGGCGTCGATGCCCTTGGCGAGCGTACCGACGACCTCCTCCTTGCGCCGCATCATGGCCGCCAAGTCGAACGACACGCCGGTCACCGCGACACCGTGCCGGCCGAGATCGTGACGAACCATCTCGAGCTTGTGGCTCGACTCGAGCAGCGCCTTCGACGGGATGCAGCCCACCCGCAGGCAGGTACCGCCCATCCGCGGCTCCTTCTCGACGATCCCCACGTTCATGCCGAGCTGGGCGGCACGGATGGCGGCCACGTAGCCACCGGGTCCGCCGCCAATCACGAGCAGGTCATGCGTCATTTGTCACCTCGGCTCGGTCGCTCGATGGTCACACTTCCAGCATCAGGCGGGAGGGATCCTCGATCGTGTCCTTGATCCGCTTCAGGAAGGTCACAGCCTCGCGGCCGTCCACGAGCCGGTGGTCGTAGGTCAGCGCCAGATACATCATCGGCCGGATCACCACCTGGCCGTTCAAGGCCACGGGACGATCCTGGATCGAGTGCAGGCCGAGGATGCCGCTCTGCGGCGGATTGATGATCGGGGTCGAGAGCATCGAGCCGTACACCCCGCCGTTGGAGATGGTGAACGTGCCCCCCTGCAGCTCCTCGAGCTTGACCTTGTTCTCCGCCGCCCGCCGGGCGAAATCGCCGATCGTCTGCTCGACCTGGGCGAACGAGAGCAGTTCGGCGTTGCGGATCACGGGCACCACGAGCCCCTTGCCGCCACCGACGGCGATGCCGATGTCGTAGTAGTCGCGGAACACGATGTGCGGCTCGCGATACTCCGCGTTCACCTGCGGCACGGCCCGGAGGGCCTCGACCGCGGCGCGAACGAAGAACGACATGAAGCCGAGCTTCACGCCGTACCGCTCCTGGAACGTGTCCTTGAACTTGGAGCGGAGCGCCATCACCGCGCTCATGTCACAGTCGTTGAACGTGGTCAGCAACGCCGCCTGCTGCTGGGCCTCGACGAGCCGCTCGGCGATCCGCTGCCGGATCGGGCTGATGAGTTGATACCGCTCCTCGCGGCCGCCCCGGGCTGCCCCGGCCACGCTCGGCGCGGCCACGACCGGCGCCGCGGCCGGAGGCTTCGCGGGTACGGCGGTGGCCGCGACCGCATCCGACTTCGTCACCCGGCCGCCGGGTCCCGTGCCGGCCACGGCGTCGGCCGCGATGGCCGCCTCGCCGAGCACGCGGGCCGCCGCCGGCATCACCCGCGGCGGCATCACCGGGGCGGCGGGCGGTTGCACGGAGCCGATCGTCGTGCGGCCGTCGGCCCGCTTCACGTCCACCGTGGGCTGCGGAGGCTGCGGCGGAACCGCGGCGCCAGCCGCGGCGGGCTCGAGGTAGCCGATCACCTCGCCCACGACCGCCCGCTCGCCGCTCCCCTTGAGCACCTTCGCGATGGTTCCCGCCGCGGGCGCCGGGAGTTCCACCGTCGCCTTGTCGCTCTCGATCTCGACGACCGACTCGTCCGCGGCGACGGCATCGCCCTCGCGTTTCTTCCAGGTGCCGATCATCACCTCCGTGATCGACTCGCCGACTTCCGGCACCTTCAGCTCGATGGGCATGATGAACCGCCGCCCACGGGCGGCCTCTGGGGGGGACTCGTCAACTCGTGAACGCGGCGGTGAGCAGCTCGTTCTGCTCGAGATCGTGGCTCTTCTTGGAGCCGGTGGCCGGGCTGGCGGCACTCTGGCGACAGACTCCGGAGAACGGGAAGCGGTCGAACAGCTTCTCGCCGAAATGGATCCGCATGAACCGCCAGGCGCCCATGTTCTCCGGCTCTTCCTGCACCCAGACGACGGGCGTTCC
>JBIIMU010000354.1:0-3570 GCA_044337845.1 Pirellulales bacterium
GCGGTCACGGTCGGCGGCGTCGGCCTTGTCGATCGTGGCGAGCAGCGCGGAGGTCACGCCCTCGATCTGCGCGTCGAGCGCGTCGCTTCCGGCCCGCTGCACGAGCGTGATCAGCTGGCCCTGCGCCGCCGGTGGCAGCGAGCCCACGAGCGTCACGAGGGCTTCGCGACCGGCGGCGTCGAACTCGATCCGCCTGCCGTTCGGCCAGCCACGGGCGAGGCCGGTGAGGGCGGCGGCGGCGGTCTCGGGCTTCGCGGCTGCGAGCCTGCCGACGAGCCCGCTCACGGCGGGACCATCGCCCCCGCGGGCGACGTGCTCGGCCACCCGCTCCACGAGCGCGAGGCGGGCCGGGGACGTGTCGTCGGCGAGGCGGGGCGTCTCGGGCGGAGCCTGCAGCAGCACGGAGATCAGGGCCGGCAGCACGGCCGCGGCCTGACCCGCCGCGGCGCTCGTGGCCGCGTCGGCGAGCGCCGGGTCGGCACCCGTGCGGGGATCGGCGAGGATCTCGAGCACCAAGGCCGTCGCCTCGGGCGATGCGGGACACTCCCCGAGCGCGTCGAGCAGCCAGAGCCGCACGAGCGGGGCGGCGTCGGCGGCCACGCCCGCCACGCGGATCGCGGCGAGGGTGGCCGCGTCGCGGGGCAGCGCCCGCACGGCGTTCATCCGCACGCCCGCCGACGGGTGCTCGAGGGCCGCGTGCACCGCCGCCACCGCGGCGGGATCGGCGGTGGCGCCGTCGAGCGCGCCCAGCGACTTCAGGGTCCAGATCGCGTGGATCGCGGCGGGGTTCAGGCCGATCTCGTCGACGGATTCGTCCTGCACGAGCTTCACCAGGGCCGGCACCACGTCGCGGCCGCCGTCGGCCCGCCCGGCCGCCCGGTCGAGGAGCTTCCGCTGGGCCCGCTCGCGCCAGAACAGGTTCGCGTCGCGGAGGGCCGCCACGAGCTCGTCGGGCGTCGCGCCGGCGAGCGTGGTGCGGTGCGCCGCGCCATTCGCCGCCTCGTGCACCACCCGCCAGAGCCGTCCGTGGACCTTGTCGCGGAGCGGCGTCTCGTAGGCGTTGCCCTTGCCGTTTTGGAAGCCCGCGGGCGTCGGGTTGTGCTGGACGATGAAGTTGTACCAATCCATCACCCACACCTGGCCGTCGGGGCCGACGTCGGCCTGGATCGGCGCGGTCCACTCGTCGTCGCTCGCCACCAGGCTCCACGCCATCCGGCTCCGGAAGGCGGCGCCGGAGGGCGTGATCTCGAAGGTGGCCACCACGTGGCCGGTCGGCTCGCAGACGAAGGCGGTGCGGTTCCAGTACTGCCGGGGGTAGGCCCGGGCCGTGTAGAGCCGGTGGCCGGCCGCCGCGGTGAACCGCCCGTGGTGATCCACCTGGCGGATCGGCGCCTTGCCCTCGGGGCCGCCCGCCCGCGGCGCGAGTTCCATCTCCGGCGTGCCGGCGATGCCGCCGAGCGTGGTGGCGTTCCAGCCCCGCACGCGTTCGTAGACGCGGTTGGCCAGCGGCATGTGCTCGCTGGGGTTGCCGTTGGCGGTGGAGCCGAAGAGCACCCCTTCCTCGCTGAAGCCGAAGCCCCAGGAGTTGTTGTTGGTGCTCCGCAGGAACTCGAGCCTGGAGCCGTCGGGCGTGAAGCGGAAGAAGCCCTGCTTGAACTCGAGCTCCTCGCCCCCGACGGTGCCCTTGAATCCCGAGTAGCCGACGATGCCGTAGACCCAGCCGTCGAGGCCCCAGGTGAGGTTGCTCGGGCCGGCGTGCGTGTCGAACGTGCCCCAGCCGGTGAACAGCTCCCGGCGGACGTCGGCCTTCCCGTCGCCATCGGTGTCCTTCAGATAGAGCGTGTGCGGAGCCTGCGTGACGATCAGGCCACCGTCGTGGGCCAGCATGCTCGTGCAGATCGAGAGCGGCTCCGCGAACACCGTCCGCGCGTCGAAGGTGCCGTCGCCGTCGGTGTCGTCGAGCCGCACGATCCGGTCGCGGCCCTCCCCCTCGCCCGGCAGGACGATCCCGTTGGGATAGTCGACGCTCTCCGACACGAACAGCCGCCCGTCGTGGTCGAAGGCGAAGGCCAGCGGCTTCGCCTGGAAGAGCGGCTCGGCGGCGACGAGATCGACCGCGAAGCCCACCGGCGTGATGGCGTGCTTCCGCGACTCCGCGGGCTCGAGCGGCTTCTGCATCTCGGTGATGGGCTCGCCCATCTTTCCCCAGTCGGCCTTGGGGACGTAGAAGGGCACCTTGGCCGGCTGATACGCGAAGGGCTCGAGTCCGTCGGGAGCCTTCGTCATCGCCGGATGCGAGACATACGGCCCGGCGGCCGCCGGATCGCGGCCGGCGGCGTAGCGGATGCCCCGTTCGACGAGGTTGTGAAACCCGGGATGGCCCCAGGTCCGCTGGTCGTGGCCCCAGGCGGTGTAGAACACCCGGCCGTTGCCCTCGGCTCGGACCCACGTCCAGGGTTCGCGGTGCCCCCCCTCGACCCGCTCCTCGAGCACGGTCCGGCCCCGCTCGTTGTGCTTGGTGTGGACGTAGGTCTCGTCCCAGCTCGCGAAGCCGCCGAAGCCCTTCATCACCGGATGCTCGGGGGCCGTGACCACCGTGGCGAACTCGCCGGTGCCGTGCTTCTGGAACTGGGCGCCGACCATCTCGATCCAGACCGGCGAGTTCTGGAAGCAGAAGCTCGCACAGTGGAGCGGCACCAGGCCCTTGCCGCCCCGGACGTACTCGACGATCGCCGCCTCCTGCGCCGGCGCGAGCGTCTCGATGTTGGCGTAGACGGCCAGCGCGTCGTACGCCGCGAGCCCGGCGGCGGTGAGGTCGCCGGGATCTTCGGTGTAGTCGAGCTCGATGCCCCTGGCGGCGAGCACCGGCTGGAGCTGCGCGAACCGCTCGGCGGGCTTGTGGTGCCCGCGGTCGCCCAGGAACAGCACCCGGATCGGCCCGTCGGCCGCACCGGCGGAGCCGACGCACGAGGCGAGGATCAGCGCCCACGCGCACGCAAACCGATTCATGGCATGCTCCACGAGTGCCGGGACATCGCAAACGAAATCAAAGGCGTCAGCCCGAGAACGACCACTCGGGGAGCTTCATGATCACGCCCCCCTTCATGGCCGACTCGTGGGCCAACAGCCCGGTGCAGGTCCAGTTGGCGCTCTGGCGGGCGTTGGGATACGGGTCGCGGCCCTCGACGAGCGCCGTCACGAACTCGTGCACCAGGTGCGGGTGGCTGCCGCCGTGGCCGCCCCCCTGGGTGAACGAGAGGTGCTGGTGCTCGTCGGAATCGTAGACGCCGCCGGTGGTGAAGCGACGGATCGGCTCCGGGAGCAGGTGGGCGAAGTCGGGCACGGGCACCCGCGCGGGGATCTCCGGCTCGGGCAGCTTGGCGGTGTGGAGCACCGGCTCCTCCCCCTCGCAGAGCTGCCACTCGAAGCTCTTCTTCGAGCCGTACACATCGAAGCTCTCGCGATACTGCCGCGCCGTGTCGAACAGCGAGCGGATCACGCGGGCCACCACGTCGCTGCCCCGCAGCTTCACGTGGGCGCTCTCGATCGCGAACGGCGAGCCGTACTTGC
>JBIIMU010000355.1:0-3567 GCA_044337845.1 Pirellulales bacterium
CTTGTCGAGGAGGGCATCGACCGAGCTCCAATCGCGGCCCGACAGCGGCCGCTTCGCCTGCTGCTGCATCCGCAGCTGCAGCAGCGGGTACCAGACCTGGGGCACGGCCCCGAACCGCTCCGGATCCATCGCGGCGGCGATGGCCTCGAACTCGGCGAGCGCCTCCTCAGGCTTGCCGGCCGAGGCCAGCGCGGCGGCGGAGCCCGCCCGGGCGGCGAGCGAGCTCGGGTCATCGGCGAGCACGCGGCGATTCACGTCGAGCTGGGCGTCGTATTCCTGGAGCTGGGCGTGGCACTGGCCGAGGTAGAGGTCGACCTGCCGCACGAGATCCGGCGACGTGATCACCAGGGGGCGGACGGCCTCCAGCTTCGCCTTGGCGTCGGCCCACTTCCCCTGGGCCACGCTGAGCCGGCCCTCGAGCAGCCCCACGGCGGGGCTCGCCGTGCCGTAGAGTTCTTTGATCCGGGCGATGGCCTGCTCGACCTCCTGGAGCTTGTTCTGCTGGAGGAGCGTGTCGGCGAGCATCAGCAGCAGCGACGCCTTGCCCGGCAGTTTTTCCACGCCGTCGAGCAGCACCTGCTCCGCCTCCGCAAGGGCTCCCTCCTGCATCGCGACCGAGGCCAGGCCGCGATAGACCCGCTCGTCCTCGGGGGCGACTTCCCGGCCCCGCTCGGCGTGCTTGCGGGCGGCGGCCAGATCCTTGCGGGCCAGGGCGAGTTCGAAGGCCGCGAAGATGCCGTTGATGTTGTCGGGGTCGATCTTCATGGCGGCGGCGATGTCGGCCTCGGCGTCGGCGAACTTTCCGCGCTGCCGGTTCCAGCCGCTGCGGGCCAGCCAGGCCTGCACGTCCTGGGCCTGCTCGGCGACGAGCTTCTCGAGCACGGCGGTGGCGGCGGCATCGTCGTCGAGTTTGTCTTCGAGGATGGCCGCGAGGATCACGTAGGCCTCCGTGGGCGCGGTGGTCGCGCGGACGTCGTTGAACGTCCGTCGTTCCATGTCGAAGCCGACCATGGTCGACACGACCCGGGCGGCCTCGGTGAAGTCGCCCGCCCCGAGATAGGACCTCGCCATCAGCAGTTCGATGCCGATGACGTCGAGGGCTTCCTCGTCATCGTCGGTCGATGACGCGGGCTTGGTCAGCCCCTGCTCGATCCGCTCCTTGAGGATGTCGAGATGCTCGCGGGCGTCGCTCGAGCGGCCGATCCGGAGCTGGAACTGGGCCAGCTTGCGCCGCAGGTCGTCATCTTCGGGGTTGCGGCGCACCGCCGCCTCGAGCGTGTTGTAGGCGCGGCCGAGATCATTGCGGGTGGCGTCGGGGGCCTCGGCCCGGGCGAGCATGAGCCTCGCGTACTCGGCGTAGGCCTCGTTGTCCTCCGGCCGGAGCCCGATGTACCGGGCGTAGATCTGGGCCGCTTCCGCCGGCTTGCCCTCGTCGAGCCGCTGTTTCGCCAGCTTGGCCAGGTTGCCGGCGTTGCGCAGCACCTGGAATCGACGGAGCAGCACCACCCCGACGAGCAGGCTCACCACGGTCACGACGAGGATGATCAGAAACTTGAGGTTGATCCGTTTCACGTCGGCGGGAACTCCGGGCTGCTGGTCGCGGGGCGCAGGTCGGGGAAGGCCCCCATCCTACCAGCCGCCAAAGGCCCCATGCCACGGCCCGACGGTCATGCAGCCGGCGTGTTTTTCGGGACCAGATCCCCAAAACCAATCCCGCCAAAGTTCCGTGTGCCGCCGGCCGATAGTAACGATGGTGGCGACTTTGCCGCCTGGGCCGACCCTGAGGCATCCGGCCGACCCGATGCCCGCGAAGCCCCCAGCCCCGAGGACCGTTGCGATGAACCGCTCCACCGACCGTCACCGCCACCTCTCGATGCTCACCGCCGTGCTCGTGGGCGGGGCCATGGGCCTCGTCCTGCCCGCCGCGGCCGCCGAATCCGGCAAGGCCGCCGCTCGCACCGGCGGAGGACGCGCGGCGGCGACGAAAACCGTGGTTGACTCCGCGGTGCGGCCTGCCGGTGGCCTCGTGTGTCACGACTGCGGACCGGCCGCCTGCCGCCACGGCAAGCACGGGCACCATCGCGACTGCCGGGACGGGGTCTGCGCGCCGTACTGTCCGGTGCGGCCCGGAACCTACGGCTATTACGGCACGCAGTGGCGCCGGTGGCCGGGTCAGGGAGTGGTGCCCGTCTCCAACGTCGAGGCCGCCACGCCCGTCAAACCGCCGAAGTCGGAGGTGCCCGGCGCCGACGAGGAATCGCTCGGTCCCAAGCCCGACGATCTCCCGGAGCCCGCCGATCGGACCGACGACGACGCGGGGACTCGATCCCGGCGGCTGCCTCCGGAGCCGGACGCCCCGTCGGCCATCGAGCCGACCGCGCCGGAGCCGGCGGCGCCCGAGCCTGCCGCCCCCGAGCCGACCACGCTGGAGCCGACCAAGCCGGAGCCGCGGGCGATGCCGCTCGACGAGCCGGCGGCGCCGAGCCGGCCCGCCGTGGAAGAGACGCCGCCCGCCAAGCCGAAGACCGACGACCTGTTCGATGATTCCGCTGCCCGCAAGGTCCGCCGCAAGATCCCGGTGCAGTCGGCCGGGGGGACGCGGTCGCCCGAGGACGCCGCCGCCGGCGTCAAGCCGACGTCGCATGAAGCGACGCGACCCGCGCCCCGGCCCGTACCCCGCGTGGCCTTCGATCCGCAGGCCGAATCGGCCCGGATGCGTGGAACGCGGTAGGTGATCGCCGGGAGAGTCCGGGTGCGGTCGATGACTGCGAGAGGCGGGAGTCGAACCCGCACGCCTTGCGGCACTGGAACCTAAATCCAGCGCGTCTGCCAGTTTCGCCACTCTCGCGGAAGCGTGTCTCAGCGACAGAGTCTACAGCCCGTCCGGGGGCGTCAGGGGGGCGGACCGCCGCCGTCGGTCGCCCGCAGCAGCCGGTCGAGATTGCCCGCGCCGTCCCGCCGGTCGGGCCACGAGCCGAGCAGCAGATCCTGCTCCGCAGGTGACCCGTCCACGGTGCGGACCGCGAACCGCAGTTCGAGTGATCGAACCCGACGGTCGCCGGCGTGGCGGTCGTTCCATTCCCGGGCGAGAGCGGCCGCGGTGGGCGCGCCGAACACCCGCACGTGCGGCCGGGGCAGCACCCAGAAGAACTTGTGCCAGCGGTGGTGCGGCAGCGACCAGAAGCCGCCCGCGGGGGGCTCGTGGCCGAGCGGAGCGCCGCCCCGCAAGAGATCGACGACGGATCCGTCGGCGAGCTCGGCCCGGCCGCAGATCCACTGCTCCTGCCGGGGAACCTCCCCGAACATCGACCACTCCTGGGAGACGCCCAGGCCCGTGATGGCGTCGGCGACCGGCCGGGGAAGCGGGGGCCGGCCGAGCAGGCCCCAGAAGTGCGCGAAGCTGATCGCCGCCAGCCCGAGCGCGACCGCGCAGCCGCGGCGCGCCCACGCCCCCAGCCCGACGACGCGGCCGTGGGGGGCGGGGATGCCCGCGGCATCCCAGGCCGCGGCCGGCACCAGCGCGAGCCAGGCGGTGATCCCGATCGCGGCGAACAGCCCCACCGACAT
>JBIIMU010000356.1:0-3563 GCA_044337845.1 Pirellulales bacterium
CGAGATCTCCTATCCGCTCTTCGTGGCGATCTTCGCCTGGCTGCTCTACCGGCAGCCGATCCAGTGGCCCGTGATCGTGGGCGGAATCTTCATCTTCATCGGGTCGGCGATCATCGTCGGCTGGTCGGCGCACGAGGGCTGACGCGGCCGCCGTCGCGTGAGCGTGCGTCAGGAAGCCGCCCGCGCCCGAGCTCGGTCCCAGGAAGCCGCCATCGCGTGAGCTCGCTTCAGGAAGCCGCCATCGCGTGAGCGATGCGGACCGGCCCGCTCGTGGGCTCGGGGCTGCCCGTGCCCCGTCGCCGGACGTTCGCGGCGGGCATCGTGCCCGCCGCTCACTCGAATGCCGCCGGCGCTTCGCCATCGTGGCTGCGCTTGGCGGCATACGCCGGCTCCCGGGGTACGGGCAGCCCCTCGCTGAGTCCAGGCCGCAGGAGGCCCGTCGCTGCGGGCGGTGCTTGGTTGGGGCCCGGCCGCTCGAACGGGTACGCTCGGGAGCGGAAACATGTCGCGCCGTCGCGTGAGCGATGCGGGCGGTGGGACCACGGGCCGAACGATTGGGAGCGTGGCATGGGCAGGATGCAGGGCACGTGGTGGCTGGCGGCGGTCATCGGTGTCGCGGTGCCGGCGGCGCGAGCCGACTGGCCGCACTGGCGGGGTGACGGCGGCAGCGGCGGTTCGCTCTCGGCCACCCCGCCGGTCACGTTCGGCCCCGAGCAGAACCTCCGCTGGAAGGCCGAGATTCCCGGCCGCGGCTCGTCGTCGCCCGTGGTCGTCGGCGACCGCGTGTTCGTGACCACGGCCGTGCCCGTCGAAGGCGCGTCGGGTGAACTCGACTTTCGCCTCGTCTGCCTCGACCGGACCACCGGCCGCGAGGCCTGGTCGCGGTCGTGCGTGAAGACGGTGCCGCACGAGGGCACCCACGAGACCAACGGGTTCGCCTCGGCCTCGCCCTGCACCGACGGCGAGCGGGTCTATGCCCACTTCGGCTCCCGCGGGCTCCACTGCTTCACGGTGGCGGGCGAGCACCTCTGGAGCCGCGACTTCGGCGACATGACCGTGCGGCACGGCTTCGGGGAAGGATCGTCGCCCACGCTCGCCGGCGAGATGATCGTCGTGCCCTGGGACCACGAAGGGCCGTCGATGCTCGTCGCGGTCGAGAAGCGCACGGGCAAGACCGTGTGGGAGACGCCCCGCGACGAGCCCACCTGCTGGGCCACGCCCCTCATCGTGGCCGATCCGGGCGGCACGGAGCAGGTGGTGATGAACGGCGAGAACGCCGCCCGTGGCTACGACCTCGCCACGGGCCGCGAACTCTGGCGGTGCGGCGGCCAGACGCAGCGGCCCTGCGCGTCGGCGGTGGCGGCCGACGGAACGGCGTTCATCGGCAGCGGATTCCGCGGGGCCTTCTTCGGCGCGTTCGACCTCGCCGGCCGCGGCGACCTGAAGGGCGGCCCGCACGTGCTCTGGACGAAGCAGGCCGGAACCCCCGACGTGGCCTCGCCGCTGCTCTCGGGCGGCCGCCTCTTCTACTACAAGGAGAAGAGCGGGCTGCTGACGTGCCTCGATGCGAAGACGGGCACGGCCCACTACGAGACCGCGCGGATTCCGGGCGTGGCCCGCACCTACGCCTCGCCCGTGGCGGCGGCGGGACACGTCTACCTCACCGACCGCAGCGGCCGGATCACCGTGATCGCAGACGGCCCGACGCTCCGCGTCGTGGCCGAGAACGACGTGGGCGAGGGCGTGGACGCCACGCCCGCCCCGGCGGGCGACTCGCTCTTCGTCCGCGGCGAGCGGCACCTGTTCCGGTTCGCCCCGCCCTGAGCGACGGAGCCCACGCGTCGGCTCGGGCGGCGAGCCCGCGGATCCGCGGTCGTCCGCGGCGCAGGCGGGCCTATGATCCGGGCGTGGCATGCGTTCCTCCCGTCTGCGTGTGGCTGAAGCGCGATCTCAGGGTCGCGGACCACGCGGCGCTCGCCGCCGCCGTGGCCCGCAGCCGGGGCGGTGCGGTGTTCGCCGCGTTCGTCTACGAGCCCGAGGTGCTGGCCCAGCCGGAGTGGGATCCGAGCCACGCGGAGTTTCAGCGGGAATGCCTGCTCGATCTCGCGCCGGCGCTCGAGCGGCTGGGGATCCGCCTGATCACGCGGCGGGGCGAGGCCGTCGCCGCACTCGAGCGGCTGCGGATCGAGACGGGCTTTCGCCTGCTCGTCGCCCACGAGGAGACGGGCACGGGCGTGACATACGCCCGGGATCGCCGGGTGCGACGCTGGGCCCGGGAGGCCGCGGTGGAGTTCGTCGAGCTGCCCCAGACCGGCGTCGTGCGGCGGCTGGCCACGCGGAACGGCTGGAACCGGATCTGGGAGACGCGGATGGAAGCGCCGCAGGCCGTCGTGCCCCGCTCCACGGGGGCAGGCGGGCTGACGACGATCCGGCGGCTCGAGACCTCGGGCATCCTCGGGTGCCGCGACCTCGGCCTGCCGGCCGACGGCAAGGATCGCCAGCGCGGCGGCGAGCGGCTGGCCGGCGACGTGCTCGACGACTTTCTCGCCCGGCGCGGGCGGCACTATGCCGGCGGCATCAGCAGCCCGCTCTCGGCCCCGGCGAGCTGCTCCCGGCTCAGTCCCTACCTCGCCTTCGGGGCCGTCTCGATGCGGAGGGTGTGGCAGGCGGCCGAGGCCAGGCGGCTGGAGGTGGCGGCCGCGGCGATGACGGCCTCGTCGCCGCGCGAGCGGGCGGAGCTCAAGGCCTGGCAGCGGAGCCTGAAGGCCGTGCAGTCGCGGCTCCACTGGCACTGCCACTTCATGCAGAAGCTCGAGGACGAGCCCGCGATCGAGATGCGCAGCATGCTCCGCGCCGCCGAGGGCCTGCGAACGGAGGCGATCCCGCCGGAGCGGCTCGCCGCCTGGCAGGCCGGCCGCACCGGCTACCCGCTCGTCGACGCCTGCATGCGGAGCCTCGTGGCCGGCGGCTGGCTCACCTTCCGGATGCGGGCCCTGCTCGTCTCGTTCGCCAGCTACTCGCTCTGGCTGCACTGGCGGCCGACCGGGCTCCACCTCGCCCGGCACTTTCTCGACTTCGAGCCCGGCATCCACTGGTCGCAGATGCAGATGCAGAGCGGCACGACGGGCATCAACACGCTGCGGATCTACAACCCCACGAAGCAGGCCCTCGAGCAGGATCCGCGGGGCATCTTCATCCGCCGCTGGGTGCCGGAGCTCGCCGGCGTGCCGGTGGCCCACGTGCACATGCCGTGGACCATGCCGCACGCCACGCAGCTCGCGGCCGGCTGCGTGATCGGCCGCGACTATCCGCCTCCGATCGTGGACCATGCGGCGGCGGTGCGCGAGGCGAAGCGGCGGCTGGCCGCCGTGCGGAACGACGTCGAGGCCCGCGCGGAGGCCCGTGACGTGGCCCGGCGGCACGGCAGCCGGAGGGATCGCCGCGGCGCCCTGCAGCAGGACCCGGTGCGCCGCCGGCTGGCCGGCGGAGGCGGTCGGCACCGCGAGGCAGGCCGGCAGCCGGACCGCGAGGCGCAGCGGATGCTGCCCTTCGACGATGCGGAG
>JBIIMU010000357.1:0-3561 GCA_044337845.1 Pirellulales bacterium
GATCGCCTGCCACCCGCGGATGCTCGAGCCATCGAAGCCCAGCCCGTCGGTGAAGGTGTCTTCCTCGAGCTTGGCGACGGGGATCGTGAAGTGCTGCCAGGCGCCCAGGAAGTCGGTGAACCGCAGATCGACTGCCTTGACTTCCTTCTCGCGACACAGCGCGAGCACTTCGCGGGGTTTCATCAGCGGCACCTGGCGGGCGGGAAAAAGCAGATGGGGCGGCAGGTCGTAACGACCTGCCACCCCATTCTACAGCGGGAGCACGTTGCGGATGGGCTCAGCGGCCCGTGACGGGCTGGCCCATCGGCCGGATCTACTCAGACGTCAGACCAATCGCAACGGCCACCATGATCGTGTTCTCTGTTCGGAGTGAAGATTCGAGAATCGATCCTCAGCTCAGCCAGCGTCGACGACGCCGGCATCCTTCCGCCGCCGGCAGATGGCACCGATCGCCAGCGACGAGGCTGCCAGGATGGCGTAGGTCGAAGGCTCGGGCACCACCGGGATGACGGCCCCGACCTGGTTGCCGACGATACCGTTGGCCGAGTACTGGAAGGTGGCCCGACCGTTGCCGAAGCCGAGCTTGTTGATGTTGGGGTTGGTGACCTGGCCGACCGTGTAGAAGTTGTTGAGCGTCATCACCGCGGTGCTGCCCGAAGCGACCATGTTGAGGGGGAAGGCCCACGGCGAATCCCAGAAGCCGGTGGTGGAGGCGATGTTGCCGACGTCACCGGAGGTGGCCAGCGACGGTCCGAGCGGGGCCCCGATCGTCATGCCGACGCGGGCGGCGAACGTGGTGGGGGGCAGGCCGGTGACGGCCGTGACCGCGGGGAACGTCTTGGGGGTGCCGGTGGTCGGCGAGATGGCGTTGGTGGTGGTGCCGCTCGGGTAGACGAACGGTCCCGGGGTGGTGCCGGAGATGTTCGTGGTGCCGGTGCCGTAGGTGATGATCGCGGTGGAGAGCTGCAGGCCCTTGGGGTCGATCTGGATCTGGCCGGTCACCGTGTTGAAGTAGACGACCGCACCGGGCGAGCCGGCGGCGACAGACGTGCCGGTGACGGGCATGAAGGTGCCGGTGGCGACGGCCGTCCACAAGACGCCGCTGGCCGTGGTGCCCGTCATCTGGGACGGGGAGGGCTGGACGAAGATTCCCGCCACGGCGGGGACCGCAGTTGCGGCGAAGAGGCACAGGGCAGCGGCCAGGTTGCGGATCGACATGATGACGTGATCTCCGTGGGGCCAGATCGACCTGGCCGGCTGAGTGGTAGTGAGGTCCGTTCCCCGGTTTCCCTCTTCGCCAGAACAGATTTGCAAACGGCGTGCCAGACGTCACCAACTTGGTGAGGCCCCCGGGGGTGACGAACGAATAGCAGCTTTTTTCACGGGAAAAGCCAATAGAGCCCTGCCTCGTCGAGGGGGGTCGTTCATCTGGTCGCCTCGAGCAGGACCTCTCGAGCAGGCGACCTGTTTCGCAGAGAAAGCGAAACGTATTTCACCAGCGCTGCGAAACGCCCGCGGAGGGTTTCGTAGGTTTCACGAAACGAATGGCGAGGCGACCGATTCGGGGCCCGGGCGGACCCGTTCAGGAGTCCGCCGTCGCCCTGTGGCGTCTGGCGCTCAATAGTCCGCGGCCTGACCGGCCGCACCGCCGATCGCGAGCGGCTTGGGCTTGTGGCGGACGGCGCGACGGGCGTGTTCGTCGCGGAGCCGCTCGACGGCTGCCTCCAGGCTCATGGCCCCGAGGTCCCCGTCCACCCGGTCGCGGAGGCTCACGGTTCCGGCCGCCTCGTCCCGCGGACCACAGACCACCATCATCGGGATCAGCTCGAGCTGGGCCGTCCGGATCTTGGCCCCGAGTTTCTCGGCCGCCAGATCGACGCCGACCCGCAGTCCGGCGGCCTCCAGGGCGGCCTTCACCCGGTGGGCGTAGGCTTCGCTCTTCTCGCTCACCGGGATCACCCGCACCTGTTCGGGGGCGAGCCAGAGCGGAAACGCCCCGGCGAAGTGCTCGATGAGCACGCCCACGAACCGCTCCAGGCTGCCGAGCGGCGCCCGGTGGATCATCACCGGCTGGTGCTTGGCGTTGTCGGCCCCGATGTATTCGAGGTCGAATCGCTCAGCGCTCGGGAGGTTGTAGTCGAGCTGCACCGTCCCGAGCTGCCATTCCCGGCCGAGCGAGTCGTTGACCACGAAGTCGATCTTCGGGCCGTAGAAGGCCGCCTCCCCCGGCTCGGGCTCGCAGCCGGGGAGGTTCATCCGGCGGGCCACCCTCTGAATAGCCGCCTCGGCCTCGTTCCACCGCTCCGGCGGACCGACGTACTTGTCGCTCGACGGATCGCGGAACCCGAGCCGGACGCGGAAGTTGTCGAAGGCCAGACTCTCCAGGACCTTGAGCGTGAAGTCGATGCAGCCCTCCACCTCCTGCTCCACCTGCTCGTGGGTGCAGAAGATGTGGGCGTCGTCCTGCGTGAAGCCGCGGACCCGCGTCATGCCGCCGAGCTCACCCGACTGCTCGTAGCGGTAGACGGTGCCGAACTCGGCCAGCCGCAGCGGCAGATCCTTGTAGCTGTGCGGCCGGGCCTTGTAGATCATCGTGTGGTGCGGGCAGTTCATGGGTTTCAGCAGGTACTGCTCGTCGTCGCTCATCACGATCGGCTTGAACTGGCTGTCGGCGTAGTACGGATAGTGGCCCGAGATCTTGTAGAGGTCGACCTTGCCGATGTGCGGCGTGTAGACCGGCTGGTAGCCGCGGGCGGCGAGCTCCTCGCGGACGAACGCCTCGAGCGTGCCGCGGAGCACGGCCCCCTTGGGCATCCAGAGCACGAGCCCGGAGCCGACGAGCGGGCTGGTGGTGAAGAGATCCAGCTGCTTGCCCAGCACCCGATGATCGCGACGGCGGGCTTCTTCCAGCGCCGCCAGATGCGCGTCGAGGTCGGCCTGCGTGAACCAGGCGGTGCCGTAGAGCCGCTGCAGCTGGGCGTTGTTGGCGTCGCCCTTCCAGTAGGCACCGGCGATGTTCGTGAGCTTGAAGGCGCCGATGCAGCCGGGGCTCGGCACGTGCGGGCCGCGGCAGAGGTCGACGAACTCGCCCTGGCGATAGAACGACAGCGACGGGTGGGCGGCGAGTCCCGTCTCGATGTGCTCGGCCTTGAGGGGCTGGTTGAGGCCGCGGACGAGGTCGGCCGCCTGCGCCCGGGGCACCTCCACCCGCTCGAAGGCCTCGTCGGCCTCGATGATCCGCCGCATCTCGGCCTCGATCGCCGGCAGGTCCTCGTCGGTGATCGGCCGCGCTGCCCGCATGTCGTAGTAGAACCCCTCCCCGACCGTGGGGCCGAAGGCGAGTTCGACGCCGTCGAAGAGCCGCATCACGGCCCGGGCCATCACGTGGGCCGCGGAGTGCCGCATCACCGGCAGGGCGCGGGGGTCGCCCGCGTACAGCGGCTCGAGCTCGGCGGTGCCCGCCGCAGGCAGCGGGGCATCGAGGCCGACCGTCGTGCCGTCCAGGATCGCCGCGATGGGCCGACCGGCCCGCGCCGAGCCCGCGGCCGGGGCGTCGAGGGC
>JBIIMU010000358.1:0-3553 GCA_044337845.1 Pirellulales bacterium
CGGGGGCGGGAGCTCGTGCAGATCGTCGATCCCTACGCCTACCGCGACCGCTACACGATGCCGAAGGTGATCGCCCTCGGCACGAACGACCCCTACTGGCCGCTCGAGGCCTGCGGCCTGTACTACGACGGGCTGCCGGGGCCGCGGTGGGTGTCGTACTGCCCGAACGCCGGCCACGGCCTGCCCACGGCCCGCGTCGCGGCGCTCGTGGCCGCGGTGGGGCGGCACGTGGCGGGCATCGAGCCGCTGCCACCCGTGGACTGGCGGTTCGATGCCGCGGCCGACGGGGCCGAGTGCATCGTCCGCTGCGAGACGAAGCCCGAGCGGGTGACGCTCTGGACCGCGGCGTCGCCGAGCCGTGATTTTCGCAAGGCCCGCTGGTCGTCGCAGCCGGTGGCCGGGGCTGGCCCGGAGTGGCGGACGCCGCTGCCCGCGCCGCAGGACGGTTTCGCGGCCGGCCTCGTGGAACTCGAGTTCGCCCGCGAGCCGGTCCCGCTCGTGCTCACGAGCGGTGTGAAGGTGCTGACGTCGCGCGGCTGACGAGCCGGAAGCCTCGCGCTTCAGGAAGCCGCCATCGCGTGAGCTCGCTCCAGGAAGCCGCCATCGCGTGAGCTCGCTTCAGGAAGCCGCAATCGCGTGAGCTCGCTTCAGGAAGCCGCAATCGCGTGAGCTCGCTTCAGGAAGCCGCAATCGCGTGAGCGATGCGGACCTGCTGCTGGCCGTGCGGTTGGCTCGGGGCTGCCCGTGCCCCGTCGCCGGACGTTCGCCTCGGCCATCGTGGCCTCGGCTCACTCGAATGCCGCCGGCGCTTCGCCATCCTGGCTTCGCTTGGCGTCATACGCCGGCTCTCGGGGCACGGACAGCCCCGAGCTGAGTTCGTACGTGAGGGGCGGCGCCGGTCGTTCGAGCCTGCTTCAGGAAGCCGCCATCGCGTGAGCGATGCGGACCCGCCTGTGCGTCGGCGCGGGACGGTCGTACCGCTCACGCGGTAACGCCTCCGGTCGGACCGAAAGCCGCAATCTCCCTTGCTCACATCCCCTTGATCAGGTCGAGGCACATCTGCCTCACCTTGCCGGGATTCGCGTTGGGGTTCTTCTTCTTGGCCTGGCCGATCAGGCCCGCCGCGGCCTGCTCCTTGCCCCCCTGCACGTCGGCCACGATCTTGGGGTTGGCCGCGAGGAGTTCCTTGCAGAGGGCCACGAGTTCGTCGTCGCTGACCGCCGCGATGCCCATCGAGGCCACCACGTCGGCCACCGCCTTCCCCGAGGCAAGCACCTCGGCGAAGATCTCGCGGCCGCGGCTGGTGTCGAAGTCGCCCTTCTGCACGCGGCCGATGATGTCGGCCACCTGCTCGGCCGTCACCGGAAACTCCGCGATCGTGCCGCCCCGCTCGTTGAGCGTGCGGAGCACGTCCTGCTGCATCCAGTTGCTCGCGGCCTTGCCTTCGCCCACGCGGCTGGCGAGATCCTCGTACCAGGCGACGAGGTCGCGGCCCTGGTTCACGAGCACGTCGGCGTCGTAGGCCGAGATCTTCCACTTCTCGGCCAGCGCCGCTCGCAGCACCGTGGGGGGCGTGCCCATCGCGGCCCTCGCGGCGGCGATCTCGACGTCCGACACGGTCACCGGCACGAGGTCGGGCTCGGGGAAGTAGCGGTAGTCGCTCGACTCCTCCTTCTGCCGCTGCGGCCGGGTGATGCCGGCCGGGTCGTCCCAGCCACGGGTCTGCTTGGGCATCTTGCCCATCTCGACCTTCGTGGCCTGCCACTCCTCCCACTGCCGCGCCGCCTCGTAGGTGAGGGCCCGCTCGACCGAGCGGAAGGAGTTCATGTTCTTGATCTCGACGATCGGCGTCTTGGCAATGCGGCCGTCGGCTCCTCCCTCTCCGGTCAGCGGGATGTGGAGGTTGACGTTGGCATCCACGCGGAGGCTCCCCTCCTGCATGTTGCAGTCGCTCACGCCGAGGTAGACGAGCAGCAGCTTGAGCTCGTTGAGCCAGGCCCGGGCCTCCTGCGGGCTCCGCAGGTCGGGCTGCGACACGATCTCGCAGAGCGGCGTGCCGGCACGGTTCAAGTCGATGCGGGTGTCGGCCGTGCCTGCCGCCTCGTCGTGCATGCTCTTGCCGGCATCCTCCTCGAGGTGCACGCGGATGATGCCCACCAGCCGCGAAAACGCCCCCTTCGGATCGACCACCTCCAGGTGCCCGTCGCTCGAGAACGGCAGGTCGTACTGGCTGATCTGGTAGCCCTTCGGCAGGTCGGGATAGAAGTAGTTCTTGCGGTCCCACTTCGTGGAGGGGGCGATCTGGCAGTTCAGGGCGAGCGCCGCCCGGATCGCGAGTTCGAAGGCATGCCGGTTCATCACCGGCAGCGACCCCGGCAGCCCGAGGCACGTGGGGCACACCTGCGTGTTCGGCGGCGAGCCGAACTTCGTCGAGCAGCCGCAGAAGAGCTTCGTCTGCGTGAGCAACTGGACGTGCACCTCGAGGCCGATCACGGTCGTGAACGGTTCGGCGGACGCGGCGGTGACGGGCTGCTTCGACATGATGGCGATGGCGGCTCAGGCGGGCTGCGGCGGGCGGCGGGAGTGCCAGTCGGTGAGCTTCTGGTAGCGGTCGGTGGCCCGCAGCAGGAGCGGCTCGGAGAGGGCCGGACCCTGGAGCTGGAAGCCGATCGGCAGGCCCCCCTTCGTGAAGCCGCAGGGGAAGGAGATCCCACCGATGCCGGCGAGGTTCGTGCCCACCGTGTACATGTCCACCAGGTACATGGCGAGCGGATCGCTCGTCTTCTCGCCGAGCCGGAACGCCGCCGTGGGCGACACCGGGCCGCCGATCAGGTCCACCTGCTGGAAGGCGTCGAGGTAGTCCTGGCGGATCAGGCGGCGCACCCGCAGGGCCTTGGCGTAGAAGGCGTCGTAGTAGCCGGCCGAGAGGGCGTAGGTGCCGAGCATGATCCGCCGCTTCACTTCGGGGCCAAAACCCTCGGCGCGGCTGCGGCAGTACATCTCGACGAGCGGCGACTCGAACGTGCCGGTGGGGCGGACTGAAGACCGACATCCATAGTGCGCTCCGTCGTATCGCGCCAGGTTGCTCGACGCCTCGCACGGGGCCACGAGGTAGTAGGTGGCGATGCCGTACTTCGCGTGCGGCAGCTCCACATCGTGGATCGTGGCTCCGGCCGCCTTGAAGGCCGCGAACGCCTCCTCCACGCCGTGGGCCACCTCGGGGTCGAGGCCGGGGCCGAAGTGCTCGCGCACGCGGCCGATCCGCAGGCCCGTGAGCGGCTTCTCGAGCATCTCGCCGTACCGCGGCACCTCGTCGGCGAGGCTCGTGGCATCGCCGGGATCGTGGCCCGCGATCGTCTCCATCACCAGCGCACAGTCGGCGGCCGAACGGGCCATCGGGCCGATCTGGTCGAGGCTCGAGGCGAAGGCCACGAGGCCGCGGCGACTGACCCGGCCGTACGTCGGCTTGAGGCCGGTGATCCCGCACAGGCCCGCGGGCTGGCGGATCGAGCCGCCGGTGTCGGAGCCGATCGCCACCGGGGCCATGTCGGCC
>JBIIMU010000360.1:0-3544 GCA_044337845.1 Pirellulales bacterium
CTGCATGCCGGATCGCTCGTGCTCGACGACTTCGAAGACGGCTCGCTGACGCGACGCAATCAGCCCGCCCTCCACCGCGTGGTCGGCCCGGCCCGCGCGGTCAACGCCGGCAACTGGATGTATTTCCGGGCCCTGGAACTCGCCGGTGCCGCCTGCGACGATCCCGCCCGCTCGGCCGCGGTGCTCACGAGGTTCATCGAGGTGGCCCGCCAGTGCCACGAGGGCCAGGCCATCGATCTCTCCACGCGGATCGACGAGGTGACGCCGCGGCAGGCGTGGGCCACGGCACTGGCGATTTCGCGGTGGAAGACCGGCCGCCTCGTGTCGCTCGCCGCCTGGTGCGGGGCGCATGCCGCGGCGGGCGACCCGGAAACCCTGCGGGCCGCCGCCGCGTTCGGCTGCCGGGTCGGCGTCTGCCTGCAGATGAAGAACGACCTCGACGAACTGGTCGAGTTCATCGCCGGCGCCGAGCGGTGCGACGACCTGCGAAACCGGCGGGTCACGTGGCCCTGGGCCTGGGCCGCGGACCGGCTCCCGGCCGCGGAGTTCGCCGCGCTGCAAGGGCGGCTGACGGGTCAGCAGCGGCACCCGGCGTCGCTCCGCTCGCTGGCCAAGGACCTGCTCGCGGTGACCCAGGAGACCGCGGCCGTGGCGATTCACGACCGGCTTCGGCGGGCCACCGAGCTGCTGGCCGCCGCGACCGGCGGCGGGCGTCGGGCCGACCTGCTCGCCGAAGTGGCCGAGATCCTCCGGATCGCCACCCAGCCGGCAGCCGCCCGGCCGATCGTGGCGGAGGCGACCTGATGAGCGTGGCGACTGGACCCGGGCGGCATGTCCGCGGTGCGGCTGCCGGCCCGCGGCGCCGGGCCGCCGTGATCGGCAGCGGCTTCGGCGGCCTGGCGGCGGCCATCCGCCTGCAGTCGATGGGCTTCGAGACGGTCTGCTACGAGGCCCACGACCAGCCGGGCGGACGGGCCAGCGTGCACGAGGACGGCGGCTTCATCTTCGACGCCGGGCCGACCGTGATCACCGCGCCGCACTGCCTCGAGGAGCTGTTCGAGCTCTCCGGAAGGCGGCTGGAAGACTACGTCCGCCTGCTGCCGGTGACGCCGCTCTACCGGCTGCAATGGAGCGACGGCGTGTCGTTCGATTACGTCGCCGACGAGGCGGGGCTGATCGAGCAGGTCCGTCGCGTGAGCCCCGGCGACGTCGACGGCTATCGACGGTTCGCCGACTACACGCGGCGGGTCTTCGAGAAGGGCTATGAGGAGCTCGGGGCCGTCCCGTTCCTGAGCTTCACCGACATGCTCAGGGCCGCGCCGCACCTGGCCCGCCTGCGGGCCGACCGCAGCGTCTACGCCCAGGTGTCCAAGTTCGTGAAGGACGAGCACCTCCGGCAGGCCTTCAGCTTCCATCCCCTGCTCGTCGGCGGCAACCCGCTCGACACGAGCTCGATCTACACGCTGATCCACTGGATCGAGCGGAAGTGGGGCGTGTTTTTTCCCGAAGGCGGCACGGGGGCGCTGGTCCGCGGACTCGTCCGCCTGTTCGAGGACCTCGGCGGCACGCTCCGGCTCGACGCCCCCGTCGATCGCGTCGACGTGCAGCCAGGCCCGGATGGCCCGCAGCACGTCGTCCACGCCGCCGGCCTGCCGCCGGCGACGTTCGACGTCGTCGTCTCGAACGCCGACGTCCACCACACCTACGCCCGGCTCTACCGCGGCGTTCCCGGGGCCGAGCGGCGGCAGCGGCGACTGGAACGGATGTCGTGGTCGATGTCGTTGTTCGTGCTCTACTTCGGCACGAATCGGCGGTATCCGGAACTCGCCCACCACACGATCCTGTTCGGGCCGCGGTTCCAGGGGCTGGTGCGGGACATCTTTCGCGGCCCGCGGCTGCCCGACGACTTCAGCCTCTACCTCCACGCCCCCACGGTCACCGACCCGGGCATGGCGCCCCCGGGCTGCGAGGCCTTCTACGTGCTCAGCCCCGTGCCCCACCTCGGCAACGCGGCGGTCGACTGGGATGCGGTGGCCCCCGGCTACGGCGACACGATCCTCGCCGCACTCGAGCAGCGTCTGCCGGGGCTGCGGAAGTCGATCGTGACCCGCCGTCACTTCACGCCCGCCGACTTCGCCGCCCGGTTCGGTGCCCATCAGGGGTCGGCCTTCTCGGTGGCGCCGAAGCTCACCCAGAGCGCCTACTTCCGCCCGCACAACCGCGACCCCGACATCCCCGGGCTCTACCTGGCCGGAGCGGGCACGCATCCGGGCGCCGGCGTGCCCGGGGTGGTCAACTCCGCCAAGGCGACCTGCGACACGATCGCCGCGGATTTCCATGTCGTTGCGGGTTAGCGGGTCGCCGACGGAAGACGCGGCGACGGCCCGCGAGTCGATCCGCCGGCACAGCAAGTCGTTCTCGTTCGCGAGCCGGCTGCTGCCGGCCGCCACACGGGCCGACGTGGAGCGGCTCTACGCCTGGTGCCGGTGGTGCGACGACGGTGTCGATGCCGCCCCGTCGCCCGCGGCGGCGGCGGCGTTCGTCGAGCGTGCCGGCCGCGACCTGCGGCTGATCGCGGCCGGGGAGGAGCCGGCGGCGGCCGAGAGCCTCTGGCTGGCCGCGCTCGTCCGCCAACACGACCTCTCGATCCCGGCGGCCGAGGCGCTTCTCGCGGGCATGCAGTCCGATCTCACGCCCGCGGCGGACTTCCGCGAAGCCGACCTGATGCGGTACTGCTTCCGGGTCGCCGGGGCGGTGGGTGTGCTGATGTGCCCGATTCTCGGGCTGCGCGAGCGGCGATTCCTGCCCCAGGCCGCCGCGCTCGGCATGGGCATGCAGCTCACCAACATCGCCCGCGACGTGGCCGAAGACTGGCGACGGGGCCGCTGCTACCTGCCGGTCGAGTGGACCGACGGCCTGCGTCCGAGCGGCGCGGCCCCCGATGCCGAGCGGGTTCGCCGCGGCGTGCGGCGGGTGCTCGACGTGGCCGACGGCTTCTACGCGGCCGGCGATGCGGGCATCGTGGCGCTGGATGCCGAGTCGCGGCTGGCGGTCCGGGCGGCGTCGAGCATCTACCGGGCGATCGGCACACGGATCCGGCGGCGGGGCTACCGCGTGCTCGACGAGCGGGCCCGGGTGTCGGCGGTCGGCAAGCTGGCGCTGTTCGTCCGGGCGGCGGCCGCGGGTATCATGCCGAAAAGGTTCTCGGGAACATCCACGAACCTCGACGACACGGCCCTGCAGTCGCTCGCCATCGCGCGAGAGCTGCTTCACGAACACGGAGTTTTTCCATGAAGACGGAAGCCTGGCAGGTCGTGCTCACGGGGCTGTCGCTGACCTGCATCACGTCGACCGCGCTGTTTCTGATGGTCGCGGTGAACCCGAAGGACGCCGCGACCTACGGCACCACCCCGCTGGCCTACGCCGGCGGCTCCGCGATTCTCGCGTTCGCCTTCAACCGCGCCGCCGCGTGGCTGGCCCGCCGCGCCCCGTCGGCCTGAGAGAAGGTGACAGTGGTGCGATTCGCTCCGCCCTCGCCCATGGA
>JBIIMU010000359.1:0-3544 GCA_044337845.1 Pirellulales bacterium
CCCGCGGCCCTCGGGAAGCGTAACGGCGTAAGCCGTACGACTGCCCCGGCACGAACTCAGCGAGGGGCTGCCCGTGCCCCGCGAGCCGGCGTATGCCCGGGCACCGATCCGCTTCAGCGGATTGGTCGGCGCAGCCACGATGGCGAAGCGCCGGCGGCATCCGAGTGAGCGGCGGGCAAGATGCCCGACGCGAACGGCTGGCGACGGGGCACGGGCAGCCCCGAGCCGCACGGCGGGCAGGCGGCGGGCCAGTCCGCATCGCTCACGGCTCCGTGTCCACCACGGGCCGCGGCAGTCCGGCCGGATCGAGCACCACGGCCCGCGTCTCGACCGCCACCGGCGCGCCCTTCGCGAACGTGAGCTTCACGACCCAGCCCGTCCACTCGGGCGGATCCACGGGGTAGTAGTCGAACACGAAGTTGCCGAGGCTGTAGACGATCGGCGCGCCGCGGTGCACGTCGACCGTCTGCGTGACGTGCGGGTGGCCGCCGATCACCGCCGCGGCACCGGCCTCGACCATCCTGCGGGCCAGCGCCCGATCCGCGGCGAGCGGCTCGGCCACGAGCTCGTCGCCCCAGTGCACGTACGGAATCACCACGTCGGCCCGGTCTCGGGCGGCGGCGATGTCGGCCAGCAGGTCGGCCTCGCGGAGCGGAGCCACGCCCGCCCGGGTGTCGGTCGCCGCGTACTCGTCGGCCCGGAACCCGTTGGCCGCGAGCAGGGCCACCCGCAGGCCGTCCTTCTCGAGCACCAGCGGCCTGCGCGCCTCGGCGGGCGTGCGGCCGGCGCCGAAGCGGCCGATCGACTCGCGGTCGAGGATGTCGAGGCACTCGACGAGCCCTTCGGGGCCGAAGTCGAAGGCGTGGTTGTTGCCGAGCGAGACGGCGGTGAAGTAGCGCGCCAGGTGCCGCGGCGAGTCGGTGGCCGCCCGGAACACATAGGCCTTGTGGGCGAGCGTGCCGGCCCGACCGAGCACGCACTCGAGGTTGCCGACCGTGAAGTCGGCGTCGAGGAGCAGGTCGGCGCAGGCGGCGAACGGATCGCGGCCGGCGGCGATCGCATGGCCGGGACCGTTGTCGAGCATCACGTCGCCCACGAACACGACCGACAGCGAGCCCGCGGGCGACGCCTTCCGCGCGGGCGCCGCGTCGTCGGCGCGGAGGAGGCCCGCTGCCACCGCGAGCGTGGCGCAGGCGAGGACCCGGAGAACGCCGTCGTGAATCCGCATGCGTCAGCGCTCCGGGGGACGGTACCATTCGCCGCGGAGCCAGTCGGCGACGAGCCCGATCTGCTCGCGGGTGAGCGGCGGCAGCGAGCCCTCGGCGGCCGTGCCGAAGCTCGGCATCCGGTCGTTGGAGTCGCCGTAGAATCGCGGATGGGTGGGGTCGGCGATGATCCCCACCAGCCAGTCGCGGCCGCCCCAGCCGGTGAGATCGGGGGCCGAGCCCGGTTCGGTGCCGTTGTCGTGGAACGTGTGGCAGGCCCCGCAGCGGTCGTCGGCCGCCACGAGCTCGCGGCCCTTCGCCACGAGCCCCGCGATCCCGGCGGGCACCGGCCGCCCGGCCTCCGCCGCCATCGCGGCCACCACCGCGTCGATGTCGGCCTTCGGCCAGGTCGCCTCGTCGGTGAGGTCATTCCGGACGAACGACACCATGTCGCCCTCCTTGTGCGCCGTGTTGCCGAAGTAGGCGGGCCCGGCCACCTGATCCGCGTCGAGCAGGCCCCGCATCCAGTCGGCCGATCCGAACGCGAACAGGTTGGCGGCCGACGACTTCGCGATCACCGCCGCCGCCTCCGGGGCGAGCGGGTCGACATGGGCATGGCAGCCCGCGCAGTGCTGGGCGAAGAGCCGCGGCCCCTGCGCGAGCGGATCCTGCCGCAGGAGCTCGAGCATGCCCGCCGGCGGGATCTTCTCCGGGCGGCCGGCGAGCTCCACGGCCCGGGCCGCGTCGGCCTTCGCCTGCCGGACCGCGTCGAGAAACGACTGCGACCGCCGCACCCGCTCGACGGTCTTCCACTGCCGCTCGATGGCCCGGGCCTTGGCGGGGTCGCCCCCGACGGCGGCCGCGAGCTTCGCCGCCTCGCCGCCGGTCTGGTCGTAGAGCCGCTCGGCGTCGGCGAGCGACGCCCGGTTCACCCACAGCGCCGCGTAATCCTCGTTGAGGGCCAGCGCCGTGAGCAGGCCCGCCCCGGCGAGCACGGCCAGCGTGAAGGCGACGTTGAACCGGTGGCCGAGCCGCCAGTTGCCGATGATCGGCATCAGGGCCATCACCGTCATGATCAGCCCCGGCACGAGGATCGCGCCCACGAACTCGCCCGTCGCGCCCCAGCCCTCGAAGACCTTCAGGAACTGGAACAGGAACAGGAAATACCACTCGGGCCGGGCGGCGGCGTAGGGCTGCGAGGGATCGGCCGGGGCGCCGAGCTCGGCGCCGAGGTGGCCGGGATGGATCGTGTCGCCGGCGAGCATCGCCCGGATCGCCGGCACGAGGATCACGCCGAGCACCACCGCCATCACGGCGAGCATGGCGACCGTGTCCTTGAGCAGCTGATCGGGCCAGAACATCCCGTCGGGCCGCGTGATCGGCTGCTTCGCGTGGAGGCCGTGCCGGCGGAAGAGCGCGAGATGCACCACCAGGAAGAGCACGAGCGTGGCCGGCAGGAAGCCGGCGTGGAGGGCGAAGAAGCGGGTCAGCGTGTGGTGGCCATACTCCGGCCCGCCGATCACGAGCTGCTGGAGCGACGGGCCGACGAAGGGCACGATGCCGGCGAGGTTCGTGGCCACGATCGTGGCCCAGTAGCCCTTCTGGTCCCAGGGGAGCAGGTAGCCGGTGAGCGCCATGCCAAGCACGAGCAGCATCAGCACGAGCCCGAGCCAGAAGTTGACCTCGCGGGGGGCCTTGTAGGCGCCGTCGATCACCACCTGGAGCAGGTGCAGCGCGAGCAGCACCACCATCGCCTGGGCCATGAAGTGGTGGATGCCGCGGAGCAGCCAGCCGCCGGCCATCTCGTGCTGGATGTAATACACGCTCTCCCACGCCGTCTGGGCGCTCGGCGCGTAGCTGGCCCAGAGGAAGAGCCCCGTGATCACCTGGGTCATGAAGGCGAACACCAGCGTGCTGCCCCAGACGTACCGCCAGCGGGCCCCGCCGGGCACCCGCTCGTAGAGGGCCTCGTGGACGAGCGCCCGGTAGCCGGTGCGGTCGTCGAGGAAGTCGGCTGCCCGGCCGAGCGGACCTTTGCGGGCGGGCGTCATCCCTGCACCACCTTCTCCGCCACGCCCGCGCGGAACGTCTGCCACTTCACCTCCACCTGGCCGCTCCTGCCCACGCGGCACTCGAGCTCGTCCATCGGCCGCGGGCTCGGGCTCGGGGCGACGATGCCGCCGTCGAGCGTGAACGTGCTGTTGTGGCAGGGGCAGCGGAAGCAGCGGCCCGTCTTCTCGAGATCGACGAAGCAGCCCGCGTGCGGGCAGGTGGCCGAGAGCGCCTGCACCTCCCGGGAGCCCGGGGCCCGGCGGAGGTAGACCGCCCCGACCGGCTCC
>JBIIMU010000363.1:0-3516 GCA_044337845.1 Pirellulales bacterium
CGCCGGAGCAGCTGGCCGCGGCGCACGCCACGATCCCGGCCGACGCGGTGGCCGGCCAGCCCGTGCACACCTTCAACCTGCTCGCCCTTGCCGAGCTGGGCCAGCTGCCCAACTCGCCCTTCGCGGCCGCGACGGTGTGGGGCATGAGCCTCGAGACGTGGGCCTTCCTGCTGCTGCTCATCGGGTTCGTGATCAAGGTGCCCGTGGTGCCGGTGCACACGTGGCTGCCCGACGCGCACGTGGAGGCGCCGACGCCGATCTCCATGATCCTGGCCGGGGTGCTCCTCAAGCTCGGCGGCTACGGCATCCTGCGGATCTGCTATCCGATCTGCCCGGGCGCCGGGCTGTCGCTGGCCTGGCTCGTGTGCGGGCTGGGCGTGGTGTCGATGGTCTACGGGGCGTTCGCCGCGCTCGCCCAGAAGGACTTCAAGCGGATGGTGGCCTACAGCTCCGTCAGCCACATGGGCTACGTGATGCTGGGACTCGGCGTGTGGAGCGCGGTGGCCGGCCGGGGCTTCAATCCCGACTACTGGGCGCAGGGCGTCAACGGGGCGATGTTCCAGATGCTCGCGCACGGCATCTCGTCGGCGGGCATGTTCTTCATGGTCGGCGTGCTCTACGACCGGGTGCATCACCGGAACCTCGAGGAGTTCGGCGGGATCTTCAACCGGATGCCCGTCTACAGCGGGCTGGCGGTGGCCGTGTTCTTCGCCGGCCTCGGGCTGCCCGGCCTGTGCGGCTTCATCGGCGAGGTGCTGGTGACGCTCTCGAGCTGGAACTACAGCCGGACCCTCGCGGTGGTGTCGGCGTTCACGGTGATCCTCACCGCCGCCTACATCCTCTGGGCCATCCAGCGGGTCTACCTCGGCGCCGAGTACAAGGGGCCCCACGGCGATCACCTGACGCCCATGACCGGTCGCGAACTGGCGATCGCGGCGCCGCTGGTGTTCTTCGCGATCCTGTTCGGCGTGGCCCCGCAGCTGATCTTCAACTACGTGACACCCTCGGTGAACCGGCAGGTGGAGACGCTCTCCGAGTGGACCCGCGAGGTCGGCTCGAAGGCCGCGCAGCCGGTCGCCGGAGGGCCCGCCGCCGGCGACGTGACGGCAACGCGGTGATGCCCGAACGGCACTGACACACGACACGACATCGGACCACGCATGGACCTTGGAACCCTCCTTTCGAGCAGCCTGACCGACACGCTCGACGTGTCGCTGCCCCACTTCCGGACGGAACTGGCGCTCGCGGCCACGGTGGTGCTCGTCCTGCTGTGCCGCATGCTGCCGGTGCTCCGCTGGCTCGACTCCGCGCTCGTCGCGCTCGGGGGTGTCGCCTTCGCCCTCTGGTATGCCTGGGTCGACTTCCGCTCCCTGCCCGGCTCCCCCTTCGCGGCCGTGGCGAGCGATCCGCGCGGCACGATCGAGCTGTTCGGCGGCCTCTTGGTGTACGACTCGCTGACCGCGTGGATCCGCCTGCTGCTCTGCGGGTTTCTGGTGCTCTACATCCTGTTCACGAAGGTGTCGGGCATCCCCGACCGCGACGACGGGGCCGACTTCTACACGCTCGTGCTGGGATCCTCGCTCGGCATGTGCCTGATGGCGTCGGCCAACCACCTGCTGATGCTCTTCATGGCGGTCGAGATGGCGAGCGTGCCGTCGTATGCCCTGGCGGGTCTGCTCAAGGGGCGGAAGGCGAGTTCCGAGGCGGCCCTCAAGTACGCCGTGTACGGCGCCGGGGCCGCGGGGATCATGCTCTACGGGATCAGCCTCCTGGCGGGCGTGCTCGGCACCTGCCACCTCCCGAGCATGGCGGCGGAACTGGGGCGGATCGTGGGCGAGGGGTCCGACACGGGCTCGATCATGGTGCTCGCACTGGGCGGGCTCATGCTGGCCGCCGGGCTCGCCTTCAAGCTGTCGGCGGTGCCCTTCCACTTCTGGTGTCCCGACGTCTTCGAAGGGGCCGCAGCGGAGGTGGGAGCCTTTCTGTCGGTGGCGAGCAAGGCGGCCGCCATCGCCCTCGCGGTGCGGGTCGCATTCTCGCTGGGCTGGGTCGGCGATGCCGCCGGGGTGACCGCGGCCGGCCTCGCCGACGTCCGGCACTTCTCCGTCTATGTGATCGGACTGATGGCCGCCGTGACCTGCACGCTCGGCAATCTCGCCGCCTACGGTCAGACGAACATGAAGCGGCTGCTCGCCTATTCCACCATCGCCCACGCGGGCTATCTGCTCATGGGGGTCGCGGCGGCCGTGGCGATGCTCGGCGCCGATCCGGTGGGCTGCCGCAAGGCGGTGACCGCGATCGCCTTCTACCTGGGCACCTATCTGTTCATGAACCTCGGGGCGTTCGCCATCGTGGCGGTGCTGCGGAACCGGCTGCGGAGCGAGGAGATCGCCTCCTACGCCGGGCTCGTGCGGACGAGCCCGGGCCTGGTGGTGGCCGCCGCCGCCGTGCTCGTCAGCCTGGTCGGTCTGCCGCCGCTGGCGGGTTTCGTGTCGAAGTTCCTCGTGTTCGCGTCGCTGGCCGATGCGATCACGAAGGGGATCGAGCGGCCGCTCATGCTCGTCCTGCTCGTGGTGGGCGGCCTCAACACCGTGATCAGCCTTTTCTATTATCTCCGCGTGCTGAAGGTGATGACCTTCGACCCACCGGCGGACGGGCGGGTTGCCGCCGCCGCACCGGTCTGGCTGCCCGGAGCGCTCGTCACGGCCGTGGTGGTGCCCGTCGTGCTGCTCGGCATCTTCTGGTCCGGCCTGCTCGACTTCGCCCGGCTGGCGGGCACCTTCGCGTCGTAGGAGTCGGATTCACGCCATGGCCGTCACCGATATCCTGTGCCGCATCGTCGCCGCGATCCAGCCGTCGATGCTGATGTACCTCGACGACTCGGGGATCTGGTCGTATCCCGGTCCCGAGGCGGTGAAGCTCGCCGTGGCCGACGCGGTTGACGACCTCCGCAACGTCGTGGACCGCGCGACCGCGCTGCTCGACGAGCGGGAGGTGGCCACGCCGCCGAAGCAGGCGTTTCCCCTGTCGTTCACCGCCCTGCACGACGTCGATCTCGCAAGCCTGCTGCCGCGGCTGATCGGCGGCCTGCGGCAGCAGCTCGCGGCCCTCGATGCGATCACCGGGCCCGCGGACGTGGACGTGTCGGCCGCCGACCTGCTCGCCGACGCGAGGCAGTCGACCCGCCAGCATCTCGACGCGCTCGAGCAACTCGGCGCGAAGCTCAAGGCGGGCCTGGCCGGATCGACGCAGACCCCGGGCTGATGGAACTCTACGACAGCCACTGCCACCTCGACCCGATGCGGTTCGGCGCCGAACTCGGCGACGTGCTCGCCCGGGCGCGGGCGGCAGGCGTCACGCGGATGACCGTGATCGGCACCCGCGCCGCCGACAGCGAGGCAGCCGCCGACCTGGCGGCCCGCGAGCCCGGCGTCGTGGCCGCGGCCGGCGTCCATCCCAACGACGTGGCCGAGGCGGAACCGGGCGAGTGGGAGCGGATCGTGAGGCTCGTCGAGT
>JBIIMU010000025.1:0-13336 GCA_044337845.1 Pirellulales bacterium
GTCGGAAGGCAACGGGGTGTCGGCGGTCGCCTCGCTCTCGCCGCGCCGCGACCACCGGTCGGACGTCGGGGGGGGCAGCGGCAGAGCATCGTCGGGGGGCGGCAGCAAGTCGGGGGCCGAGGCTCGCGCAGACTCCGTGCCGGCATGCTCGCCAGGATCGGGGGCAGGGCGACCGGCATCGTCGCGATCCGCCACGGCCCCGGGAGCCTCGTCGGTGGCGACCGATCGCCGCGTGCCGAGCCCGAGCCCCCACACCAGTCCGAATCCCAGGGCGGCGCAAGCCACGGCCCCGGCGACGAGCCGCGTCGACGAGCCACGGGCGGGCGGCACGACGAGTTGCTGGCGTGACGGACGGGGATCGGCGATTGGCTCGGACATGGGCGGAGACCCTCGGAACCGGCGGACGGGATGCGCAGCACCCCGGATTACGGGCGGGAACTACCACACGCCCGGTGTCGGCGAGAAGGCCATTCACCCGCCCGAGGCCCGAGGATGCCCCGCTCCTCCGGCCGTCAGCACGTCGTGCAGCCGAAAATGAAACTTGCCCAGTTTGCCACCGTAGTTGCCCGCCGAGATCGCCGGGATGTCCCGGTCCGCGGCGGCCCGAATGCCGGCAGCCATGGCGGCCGCCACCGCCGACTCGTCGCTGCCGTCGATCACGATCTCCACGCAGCAGGTGGCGTCCTCGTGGAGTGCCGTCTCCGCAGCCCGGCCGGCCAGCGCCGGGCAGAAGGCGTCGTTGGTCGACGCCCGGAGGCCCTCGTACCGCGAGCCGACCTTGCTCCCCGAGCGGACCACGCCTCCCGGAAACGGCGTGATGGTGCCGGGCACGGCCGCGATCGCCGCCACCGCCCGCCGAGCCGCGGCGAGCGTGGCCTCGAGCGTCCGGCCCTGGATGATGAAGTTGCCGCCGCCGACGCCCTTGCCCAGGCCGGCCGTCTCCTCGACGAGAAACTCCCCGTCCATGACGGGCACCCGCCAGTAGCGGCGGCCGGCCACGATCTTCGTCTTCTCGTGCCCATCGCCGAAAAACCGCACGTGTCCGCCCACGGGGAAGCGGTCGGCCGCCCCGGCGAGGCCGTCGAAGACCGCCGTGGTGGGGCAGGGGAGCAGGCACTGGGCCACGCGGTTGCCGGTGGCCCGGGCGAGCGACTCGTCGGAGAACGCGAACAGCATCACGGCGGCGCCCGGACGACCATCGGGGGTCTCGCCCGGTGACAGCAGCCTCTCGACGCCGGTTTCGGCGTCGCAGCCGATCACGCTCGTGCCGTAGCCGCAGGCCGAGGCGACCGCGGACGACAGCCAATGGTCGTCGAGGGCGGTCACCACGAGCCGCGCGAACCGCAGGCGGAACGCCTCCGCGAACGTGTCGACGATCAGCGTGTCTCCAACGTGCACGCGTGCACCTCCTTGCCGTGCCGACAGACTCGACTCCCGCGACCACCCGGAGAACCTGCCGTGTCCCGGACGGGGGGATTTCGCCTATCTTACGATTTCGGTGGCGGCGCTGGTGCCGCAACCGTCGCGCGGCCGCACCGCTGAGGATCGCCCATGCTCTCGCTCCTGCTCTGGATCGTTCCCCGTCCGCTGCGGGTGCCGGCTCGCCGCGTCGTGATCGCGGGCGTCGTCGCGGCGATCGTCGGCCCGCCGGCGGCGCTGGCCGACGCCCCCGCCGCCGGGCCTGCCGGGGTCGCGCTCGTGCCGCACGACGCCGCCTTCCTGTCGTCGTCGCTCCGGCTGCGGCAGCAGTACGACATGCTCGTCGGCAGCAACGCCTACAAGGCGATCATGAACCTGCCAGCGGTCAAGCGGGCCCTCGACTCCTACGACGAGCAGCGGAGCACGCCCGGCAGCCCGTTCTCGACCTTCGAGTCGTTCCTCGAACTGCCCGACAACAAGGCCGCGGCCGAACTGCTCGCCGACATGGTCGCCACCGACACGTTCGTCTACGGCGAGCCGTCGTGCGTGTCGTTCTGGAAGCTCGTCCGCACGGTGATGGAGGCCCAGCAGCGGGCGGGCCTCGCCGCCGGCCGCGAGGACATGGTCGTGGAGGAGATGCCCGACGACGACGCGGCCGACGACGACCTGAAGATCGAGGCCTTCGCGGCGGACGTCGACACGCGGCGCGGAGCCCGCGTCGCGCTCGAGACGCTCGCCGACAACCTCGACCTGCTGGTGGTGCCCGACGTCGTCTGGGGATTCAAGACCACGAAGCGGGACGTGGCCGTGGCCCAGCTCGACCGGCTGGAGACGCTCGCCGCCTCGCTGCTCGAGGGTGATCCGGACGGGGCCACGGCGGTCGCCCGACGGAAGATCGCGGGGGGCGAGGTGCTCACGTTCACGGTCGACGGCAGCCGGGTTCCCTGGGCCGACGTGGAGCGGGAACTGGCGGCGGCGGCCGGCGACGACCAGCGGGCCGAGCAGGTGTTCGACCGGCTGCGGGATCTCGACCTCGTCCTCGCCGTCGGCCTCGTCGGCGACTGGGTGATCGTGTCCCTCGGGGATTCCGCCGACCACCTCGACAAGCTCGCGATCCCGGGCAGCGGCCGCAAGGGGCTGCTCGACCTGCCGGTGTTCGCGCCGCTCCGCGCCGACGCCGGCCGGCCGCTCACCGCGGTGTCGTACGTCAGCGAATCGTTCGCCGAGGCGGTCGCCGATCCCGAGGCCGGCCTCGACTCCATGGTCGCGGCGCTCGACGGACTCGAAACCGTGGAGGAGCTTCCCGCGGAGGCGGTCGATGACATTCGCGGGCTCGCGAAGCGGGCCGCGGGCGAGTACGGCCGCCGGCTCCCGCAGCCCGGTCCGTGGATGGGCTACTCCTTCCTCACCGACCGGGGCTACGAGGGCTATGCGTGGAACTGGTCGCGAAACCAGCCCTTCGACGGCGATCGACGGCTCGATCTGCTGGAGCACGTGGGAGGCGCCCCGCTCGCGGTGCTCGCCACGCGGATCAAGTCGGACCGGGCGGCCTTCGATGCCGCCGTGGAGATCGCCGCAGCGGCCTGGCAGCTCGGGCTGCGGCACGGCAGGCCGTCCATGGACGACGACGAGCGGAAGTCGTTCGATGCCCTGGCGGAGCGGCTCACGCCATTCGCCGCCCGGCTCGTCACGGCGCTGCGTGAGAAGGTGATCGCGAGCCTCGCCGACGGGCAGATCGCCCTGGTGCTCGACGCCAAGGGCCGCGCCGCCAAGCCGCAGCGGCGGCTGCCGTCGTCGGCCGAGCCGCTGCCGATCGTGGAGCCGGGCATCGTCCTCCCGGTCGCCGACCCCAAGCTCTTCAAGGACGGCCTCAACGATCTGTTCGCGCTCGCCGACGAGTTCACCGAGGCGGTCCGCGAGCTCGATCCCCGGGCGATGCCGGAGACCTACCGGATCCCCGAGCCCGATCGGGCCAAGAGCGACGGCGGCAGCGTCTGGTCGTGGGCGCTGGCGAACGCGGGCCTCGACGAACAGATCCGGCCGGCCATCGGCGTGGGCGACGAAGTCGTGGTGCTCAGCCTGGTGCCGAAGCAGGCCGGCCGCATGCTCGCGGAGAGCGGCCTCGAGACGGGCACGCAGCTCACGAAGTTCGACGAGCCGCTGGCGGCGGCCGCGGCCGTCGACGTCGCGGGGCTGATCGATGCGGCGCGTCCGTGGGTCGTCTACCTGACCCGGTACGGCTGCGTGCAGCAGCGCGAGGGCGAGGTCGATCCGCGGCGGCAGCTCTCCGCCGACGACGAGACGCCCGAGGCGAAGGACGCGCTCGAGCACGTGGCAGTGATCCTCGAGGCGCTCAAGTCGCTGCGGGTGGCGGTCGCGGAGACGTCGTACCGCGAGGGCGCCCTCGTGACGCACTGGCGGAACGTGATCCGCGACATGCCCGCGAAGTGAGCGGCCGTCAGCGGAGCGTACCCCGCACCAGCACGTCGCCACCCGGCAGCGACACCTCCTCGATCCGCAGCCGCCGGACATCGGACAAGGGTTCCACCGTCACCGCGGCCCCGCCGAGGATTCGTGGGGCGACGAACACCCAGGCCTCGTCGACCTGATCGGCGGCCACCATCCCGGCGAGGACGGTGGCCCCCCCCTCGACGAGCAGGGTGGTGAGCCGGCGGCGGCCGAGCTCGGCGAGGAGGGCTTCCGTCCGCGACCGCCGCTCCGCCGCGACGCTGCGCCACACCTCGCAGCCCGCGGCCTCGAGCGACCGGATGCGGTCGGCCGGCGCGTCGGGGCCGACCGCCACGAGCACCGGCACCTCGCGGGCGGTGCGCACGAGGTTCGATTCGGCCGGCAGGGTCGCCCGGGAGTCGAGCACGATCCGCAGCGGCCGCCGGGGGCCCGCGGCGATTCCCGGCGCGACGCGGACGGTCAGCAGCGGGTCGTCGGCGACCGCCGTGCCGATGCCGACGGCGATCGCATCGACCCGGCTGCGAAGCTCATGGACGAGCCCGCGGGACTCGGGCGACGAGATCCAGCGATCCTGGCCCGGGTTCGCCGCGAGCCGGCCGTCGAGGCTCATCGCCCACTTCGCGATGACCCACGGCCGGCCCCGCGTGACGAGGGTGCGAAACGCCGCCGTGAGGCGCTCGGCCGCCGGGGCGAGCAGGCCGGTCTCGACCTCGACTCCAGCCGCCCGGAGCGCGGCGATGCCGCGTCCCGCGACCGCGGGAAAGGGGTCGCCCGCCGCGACCACCACCCGACCGATCCCCGCGGCGAGGATCGCAGCGGTGCAGGGGGGTGTCTTGCCCTGATGGCAGCAGGGCTCGAGCGTCACGTAGAGCGTCGCCCGCCGGGCCCGCGGACCCGCGGCGGAGAGCGCCACGACTTCGGCATGCGGACCACCGAAGCGGTCGTGCCAGCCTTCGCCCACGATCTCGTCGCCGACGGCCACGACCGCCCCCACGGGCGGATTCGGCTCCACGAAGCCCCGGCCGCGGGCCGCGAGGTCGAGGGCCCGCCGCATCGCCGCCTCGTCGAAGGGCGTGAACGCCATGGCGCGTCAGCCGGGCGTCCAGATGACCTTCTTCTCGCCGCCGCCGGACGGCTCCGACCCGCCCGGCGTCCAGAGCTTGCCCGGCGCCGCGGCAGGGACGGCGGCGGCCGTCGGGCCGCCGGCACCGCCGGGAGCGGCCCGGCCGGCGAGGGCCGACAGGTCGACGCCGGCCTCCATGAGCACCTCGGCGAACGCCTGGATCACCTGCTGGTCGCGGCCGTGCTCGCGCCGCACGTGCTCCAGCAGCCTGACGATGTCGGCCTCGTCGCCGCGCTGCAGCCGGACGCGGAGTTCGAGCACGTCGAGCATGCCGTCGTTCGAGCGGAGTTCCTTCGCGATCCCGCGGAGCTCGGCGATGATCTCGAGCTTGCGGACGCTCGACTCGGCCCGTTCCTCGAGCAGGCCGAGCGCCTCCCAGCGGTCGGCCGGCGTGGCGTCGGGGTGGCCGCAGACCGCCTCGGCCGCGAGGGCCGCCGCCCGTTCGAAGCCCGCGCCCATGCTCGTGACGAGCACACCGCGGAGGTCGTCGAGCGAGAGCTTCGCCATCGCGAGCCGGTGCCAGCGGAGCGGCGGGACGGCGTCGTCGAAGGGCCGCGTCGAGGCGAGGGTTCCCGGCGGGGTCAGGCCGAGCCGCGGCCGCACCGCCGTCCACGCGGCCGAGGCGTCGGGCCGCCGCGAGGTGGCCTCGCCTTCACTCACCAGGGCCTCGACCCGCCGGGCCAGCTGCGGGTCGGCGACCGCCTGCCGCGGAGACATGCCGAGCAGTTCGGGCAACGGCGTGTCGGGCCAGACCGCGAGGAAGCGATCCCACGTCGCGCGGCGCTGCTCGGCGAGCAGGGCGTCGAACTCGGTCGGCTCGCCCGGCTTCGCCGGCAGCGGCGCGGACGCAGGCGGCTTGAGGCGGAACTGCGCGCCCGCGAGCCAGCTGGTGGGATTCACGGCGGGCATCGCCTCGGTGATCGTCTCGCCGCCGAACGAGCAGCCCAGCGCCGACTCCACCGCCGGCCGGGCCTGCTCCACGTCGGGGGCGAATCCCTGCAGCACGGCCTCCGGCTCGCGGTCGGTCTGCCGGCCGAAGATCAGGAGCGTCGCCAGCAGCCGCCCGGGGGTGGTGTCGTCGTAGACCCGCCAGGCGGAGCGGGGCGGCGCCGCGTTGCGGGCCACCCACTGCTGCCGGTCGAACGCGGCCGGGTCGAACCGGCCGGCATGGCGGATCCGATCCTCGAGCAGGTCGATGGCGGCGCCTCCCTCCTCGCCGGCCGGCACCGCAAGCGGCGCGATGCGGCTGGCGAACCGCACGACCGGGGAGCGGTCGGGGTCGGCCTCCGTCTCGAGGGCCATCGCCCGGCCGGTCGCCTCGACGGCATCGTCGGCGGGCGTCGCCCGCAGCTTCGCGACCGACAGCCAGGCCTCCGACGCCTCGACGGGGCGGGCGAGCATCTCGCAGACCAGCGCGATGTTCGTGAACAGCTCCCGCGACTCGCCGGCCACGCCCTTGAGGCTGCGGAAGCCGGTGAGCGCCTTCGAGAGCCGCCACTGGCGGGCATGCTCGAGGGCCGCGTCGAACTCGGGCCGCCACGGCGTCTCCTCCCCGAGCGGCTCCAGCCGCACGCGGGTCCGCAGCGCCGGCGGCACGCCCGACGAGCCCACGATCGCGGCCAGCATCCGCCGCTCTTCGTCGCTGGCCAGCCCCGAGTCGCCGAGCCAGTCGACGATCCCCTGGGCGAAGCCCACGCTGCCGAGCTGCGCCGCCGCCTGCACGAGCGTGGCCGCGATCCGCACCAGCTCCGCCGACGCCTCCGGCCCGCTGGCCGCCGCCCGGGCCTTGTCGAATGCGGCGGCCGCCTCCTGCGTCCGGCCGGCGAGCGCGTCGGTGATGGCGGCGTGCCCGAGGGCCAGCGGATTGTCGGGAAACGCCTCGAGAAACGCCCGGCTCGTCGCCGCGGCCTCGTCGTACCGCTTGGACGCCAGCTCGAGCTTCGTCCGCGTGGCCATCAGGCAGGCCCGGCGGGGATGCTTCTCCTCGAGCCGCCTGACCTGATCGAGCGCCGCCGACACCTGGTCCCCCTCGACGAGCCTGTCGAGCTGCTCGAGATCGCCGACGAGGTCGGCGCAGCAGAACTTGATCTTCTTGCCGGTGCCGCCCGGGCACGGGGCATAGGTGTCGATCGCCATCGCGCGAGGCTCCGCAAAGGCCGCAAAACAAGCCGGGGGAAACGCACCGCGAATGTACCAGACGCGCCGCGCGGCGAAAGCGACGGCGGCGGTTGCCCGACACCGGAAGCGGTTGCATACTTGTCGCGGCAGACGCACGGTTGGCGGCCGCATGCGTCCGAGGCGCGTTTCGTGCAGCAGCCCCGCATCATCATCGTCGATTCCGCCGGCGCTTCCGCCCTCCCCTACTCGCGGCTCGTCGCCCGGCTCCAGCCGCTCGAAGTCCGCGTGGAGACGTCGCTCGACGCCGCGCTCGCCACGCTGGCCCGCGACTCGTGGGATCTCGGCGTGGTCACCGCGCGATCCGGGCCGACGGCCGACGTGCTCTACGCGGCCCTGCGCAAGGCCGATCCACAGCTGCCGATGGTGGTGGTCGACCCCAGGCCCGGCGTCGACACGGCGCGGGCCTGCCTCCACGCCGGGGCCGGCGACTACCTCGACATCGCCCGCGTGGAGACCGACCTCGAGGACGCGCTCGAGCGGCTGCTGCTGACGTCGCGGCGGCGGGCCCAGGAGGAGGTGCTCCGCCGGGCCGTGGAGCGGCCCTACTCCTTCGCCGAGTTTCTCGGCGAGAGTCCGGCGATGCAGCAGGTCTATTCCATCATCGACCGGGTGGCGACGAGCTCCGTCGACGTGCTGGTGACCGGCGAGACGGGCACCGGCAAGGAGCTCGTGGCCCGCGCGATCCACACCCGCAGCCGCCGGGCCGAGGGGCCCTTCGTGCCGGTCGACTGCGGTGCGATCCCCGACGCCCTGATCGAGAGCGAGCTCTTCGGGCACGAGCGCGGGGCGTTCACCGGCGCCGACGCCCGCCGCATGGGGCTCGTGGAGTTCGCCGACGGCGGCACGCTGTTTCTCGACGAGGTGGGGGAGCTGCCGCTGCCGCTCCAGGCGAAACTGCTCCGGGTGCTGCAGGAGCGGCGTGTCCGGCGGGTGGGTGCCCGGCAGGAGAATCCCGTGGACGTCCGCGTGGTGGCCGCCACCTCGCGGGACATCGACCAGATGGTGCAGCGGGGCGAGTTTCGCCGCGACCTCTTCTACCGGATCAACGTCGTGCGGATCGACCTGCCGCCGCTGCGGGCGCGGGGCGACGACATCGGCCTCTTGGCCGAGCACTTCGCCAACAAGGCGGCCCACGAGATGGGGCGGAGCGTCGGCGGCCTCTCGACCGACGTCTACCAGGTGCTCAAGGGCTACCACTGGCCGGGCAACGTCCGCGAGCTGCAGAACGTGGTCCGCCGCGCGATCGCGATGACGCGATCCCCCATGGCGGGCATCGACGACCTGCCCGACGACGTGGTGGCGGCGGCCGGCCGCTCCGGCGGCGCGGAGGCCGGAGCCGTGGGCTTCTTCGCGCAGCGGGCCGAGCACGTGGCGCGGTTCGAGAAGCAGTTCCTCACCGACCTGCTCGCCCGGCACCTCGGCGACGTGTCGGCCGCGGCCCGCGAGGCCCGGCTGCCGCGGGGCACGCTCTATCGCCTCATGAAGGGGCACGGACTCGACGGCGGCCAGTTCCGCAAGTGAGCGAGGATCAGCCCTTCTTCTTGCGGTCCCAGGTCTGGCCCGCCTTGTAGCGGGTGGCCCGCTCGCGGAGTTCGGCGTTCTTCGTGAGCCCGAGCACCTTGTCGAGGGCCGCGGTGAACTCCTGCTTGTGGGCGTCGCGGAGCTTCTGGTGGTGGGCGAGCTCCACCACGCTGCGGCAGGCCGGTTCGGCGAGCGCGGGCTCGTCGAGATAGGGCACCACGAAGCGGAAGGTCTCGATCGTGCGGATCGCGTTGGCCCGCTCGAGCACCCGCGCCTTGTCCTCGGTGCGGTCGCAGAGCCCCATGGTCTTCTGGAGCAGCTCGAGCTTCTGGCCGTCGCTCAGCTTGTTGTCGGGCAGCGGCGCGATGCGGATGAGCGTGCCCAGCACCAGCTCCTTCTCCTGCGGGTCGGTGGTCCCGCCGAGCAGCTCGAGCAGGCGATCCTTCACGGTGGCGTCGGGCCACTTCGAGAGGGCGTCGAGGCCCTGGGCTCGCGTCGCCGGATCGGCGAGCATCGCGTCGACGATCACCATCACCTTCGGTCCGCCCACCCGCGCCAGCGCCGGCAGGATCGTCCGGCGGGCCGCGGCGTCGGCGGCGGCATAGGCCCCGACGAGCGCCTCGGTGGCCGCAGCCGCCTGGCGGCCCGAGGTGCAGACGGCGACGAGGCCGCGCTCCGCGGCCGTCCGCTCGTCACCCGATGCCTTCACGAGCGAGGCCACCATCGTCGGAACCTCGGCGGCACCGCCGAACACCCCCAGCGCCCGCATGGCGGCCTCCCTCACGGCAGGCTCGTCGGCGACGGCGGCCGTGACCAACAGCGGCACCGCCTCACGGTCGCGGCGCTCCGCCAGCACGTCGATCACCGTGGGTCGCGCGGCGGCGGGCCCCGCGGTGGCGGCGGGCCCGGCGGCGGCGCGGATCGCCTCCGCCACACCTGGTCCGCGGATCTCCACGAGCCCGCGCCGGGCCGCATCCTGCGCCGCACCGCCCGCGGCGAGGGACGCGACGAGCGTGCCCACGTCCTCCGCGCCGCCGAGCCGACCGATCACCGCGACCGCCGCGGCCCGCACGCCGTCGTCGGTCGAGCGGCCGGCGGCGGCGGTGGCCGCCGCCACGGCAGCGGGATCGCCGCGGTCGGCCAGGGCGAGGAGCACGGCCCGCTGCTCCGCCGCCGCCAGCCGCGGCAGCACCTCCGCGACCGCCGTGGTGAACTGCTCGCCGCGCAGCCCGTGCCGGATGCGGTCGAGCGCGACCTGGCGGAGATCGGCGTCGTCGCCCGTCAGGAGCGCGAGCACGTCGGTGGCCGCCTGACTCGCGGTCGCGGAGGGCGGCTCACCCGCCACGTCCGCCGGCCACGCGGCCCAGGTGAGGAGCAGGGCTGCCGCGACCACGAAGGCTCGACGGGGTGCGGTCGCGGAGACTGGGGATGAGGGCATGGTGCGGGCTCGATGTCGGGCAGAGTTCGAACGCAGGTTCAGGGATCCACGGTGTCGTCGAGGCAGGCGAGCACGCCGCTGCGAGCCGCGATGCGCACGGCCCGATCGCGGTGCGTCTGCGGGGCGTCGCCCACCGCCGCGGCGACCGCCTCGTAGATCGCCTTTGCCGCCGCCCGATCGCCCGCTGCCATAAGCGCGTCGGCACAGGCGAGGCGGGCGTCGGTCACGGCGGCCGCGACGGGGCCGGACGTGGCCGTGGCCGCGGCGAGCGCCGCCGCGGCGGCGGGCGTGGCGATCCGGCCGAGGGCCGCCGCCGCCGCCGTCGCCACGCTCGCCGACTCGCCGCGGACGAGCGGCGCGAGCGGCGCGACGCTCGCCTCGTCGCGGCGGTTGGCCAGCGACGAGATCATGCCGATCACCAGATCGCCGCGCACCGTGCCGAGCGCCTGCCGAAGGGCATCACCGGCCTCGGGCGCCGGGATGCGCTCCAGGGCGAACCGCGCCATGTGCGAGTCGTCGGTGTCGGCCAGCCGGGCGGCGAGCACCGGCACCGAGGCCTTCGTGCCGATCACCGCGAGCCTGCGGCAGGCGTACTCCTTGGCCGCCCGCGACGCCGGGCCCGAGACGATCGCCCCGAGCCGCTTCTCGAGGTCGCCGGCGAGCGCGGCATCGGCGTGGGCGGCGACGACGGCGGCGTCGATCGCGGCCAGCGGCGTGGCGTCGGCGCCCCAGTCGAATCCGGCGAGGGCGGCGAAGGGGGCGTCGAGGGTCGTGGTGTCGAAGGCCATCGGGAAATCTCCGAGTCAGAGCGTCCAGGGCTCGCGGCGGGCCCGGTCGAGGAGCCGGTTGGCCTCCTCGTCGTTCACGAATCGCTGCGTGCCGCGGTCCCACTCGAGCGACCGCTCGAGCCGGCGAACGAGTCCGAGCAGGTGCGGCGCGGTCATGGTGTTGACGGCGACCTCGAGGTCGCGGAATGGACGCTGCCGCGTCTTCACACACTCGATGAAGTCGCCGTAGATGCCGCCGGTGCCGCGGTAGGCCGGCACGGCCCGGGAACCGGCTGCGGTCCCATCGCCGCGAATCGTGATCCCGCGGCTGTGCGACACGGCGGCGGCCGCGGCGGCCGGCCGGAGCTGCTTGGGCCGGTTGCAGTGCACCTCCACGCCGTTCGGATAGACGAGCGTGGCATAGGCGGTCGCGGTGGCGTCGGCGGGATGCCAGATCGCCTTCGTCGGCTGCAGGTCGAGCAATCCGGCCGCGAAGATCGTGCCGCCGAAGTTGTGGGCGCCCCAGTCGGTGAGGCTGCCGCCGGAATAGTCGATGTACGACCGCCAGCTGTTGCCCCCCGTGCCGAAGTTGCCGTCACAGCGGCCCGGGTTGTAGGGCTCCCACGGCGCGGGGCCGAGCCAGAGTTCCCAGTCGATGTCGGCCGGCGTCGCCAGGGCCGGCAGGTAGCAGGCCATCGACGAGGGGCCGGGGTCGAGGTCGACCGACGTGATCCGCCCGAGCTCGCCCGCCCAGCAGGGATCGACGATCTCGCGGTAGTCCTCCAGCACCCGCTGGCTGCCGCCGCTCACCACGCGGCCGTAGCGCCTCGCGGCCTGGATCATCAGCGGCCCCTCCCGCAGCGTGAGCGTCTCGGGCTTCTGCAGGTAGATGTCCTTGCCGGCCCGGCAGGCCGCGATCGTCATGATCGCGTGCCAGTGATCGGGGGTCGCGATGTGGACGGCGTCGATGTCGTCGCGGGCGAGCAGCTCGCGGAAGTCGACGACCGCCGCGCAGTCCTTCGTGCCGTACTTCTCGTCGACCCGATCCTTGGCGTCGTCGCGCCACTTCTGCCGCACGTCGCAGACGGCCACGTACTGCACGTCGGGGCGGCCGAGGAACGCCCGCTGGTCACCCGAGCCCATGTTGCCCAGGCCGATGCCGCCCATCACGATCCGGTCGCTCGCCGGCGGCGTGACCGCGTCGCCGAGCGCCTTCGAGGTGATCACGTAGGGGATCGCGACCGCGGCCGTCGAGGCGGCGGCCTGGAGGAACTCGCGACGATTCGGCGTGGCTCGGGAGGACACAGCAGGCTCCTTCAGGTGCGGTCGACCGCCGGATGGACCAGGCAGAATGTAATGCTGATGGCGCCCCGAAACAAACCACGAACCGGTGACATCGCCCGCGTTCCGGGGCTCACGAACCGCGCGTGTCGAGCGGCCTGATCCAAACGTTGCGAAACCGCACCGGACTGCCGTGGTCCTGGAGGAACAGCGGCCCCCGGCCGGGGGTCCGCAGCGTCGCCTCGATCGCGCGGAGGTGGTCGGTCACGCCGTGTCGGTAGGGAACGTAGGGCGACCGCGGCTCGGTGAACTCGATGCCGTCCTGCACGAGCTTTCCGTTGAGCCACGCGGTGATCCGGCCGGGGGTGGTGACCGCGCCGTCGGGCCCGCGGCGCGGGGCGATGAAGCGGATGTCGTACACCTGCCACTCGCCCGCGGGGCGGGCGGCGTTCACGAGCGGCTTGCCGAACCGGTAGAGGGCGCCCGCGTCCTGGTCGGTGGGCGGATCCGCGCCGAACGAGTCGAAGATCTGCATCTCGTAGTGCCCGTGGATGTAGAGGCCGCTGTTGCCCTTGGCGACCGGCGACGTCAGGAACTCCGCGTGGATGTCGGCGTCGCGAAACACGGGCTCCGACAGGATGTGGTTGGCGTGCCCCTTCGAGCGGCCCACGACGAGCGTGCCGTCCTCGACCTTCCAGTCGATCGGGCCGCCGTTCATGGCGGTGAACTTCGGGCCGCCGGGCTCGCTGCCGTCGCCGAACAAGACGAGCGCCCCGGGCGGCGGCGGCACGGGCAGTTCGTCCTGACGGGGGCGGAAGTCCGCGGCCGCATCGCCGCCGGCCGCGTCGCGCGGGGGGCCCTCGAGGCCGCGGAGCGTGCGGTCGGCGTGGTCGGCGAAGCGTCGCCAGTCGTCCTCGAGCAGGTCGTGCTTGCCTGCGCGAACGTGGTAGCCGATCGTGCGGCCCACGGGCGTGTCGACCGGCGGCCAGTCGGCGGTGCCGAGGCCTTCGAGCCCGAACAGCGTCCAGACCGGGCCGGCCGCGACGGCGGCGAGGAACTCGCCCTTCGGATCGGCCCAGCGATCGTCGATGGCACTGGCCACGTAGAGCGGCCGCGGCGCGGCCATCGCGAGCGTCACGT
>JBIIMU010000026.1:0-13314 GCA_044337845.1 Pirellulales bacterium
CTGCACCGGGCCGTCGTGGAGCTATTCACTGCCTTCGCGGCCGTGCATGCCCCGTTCGAGGGCGGCGGAGGGCATGCCCTTTCGGACGATGACGAGCCCGCCGCCGCTCCGGTAGGGTGGCCGATGTCGTTTCGTCGGGGGCTCCACTTCCCTTGTCCAAGCCGTCGCGGGCCTCGCCCGCAGGCTCCCTCAGCCATGCACACGAACCACGCGACCATCGGCATCCGCTTCCCACGCCCGTTTGGCGTCCGCCGCCGGGCGGCCTTCACCCTCGTCGAACTGCTGGTGGTGATCGCGATCATCGCCACGCTGATCGGCCTGCTGCTGCCAGCGGTGCAGGCGGCGCGGGAGTCGGCGCGGCGGGCGAGCTGCACCAACAACCTCAAGCAGATCGGGCTGGCGATGCACACCTACGCCAGCGCCCAAAAGGAGCGGCTGCCGCCGGGGGCCCCGCAGCGGCGCAGCGCGTCCAACGCCTACCACGGGCTGTTCACCCATCTCCTGCCGTTCGTCGAGCAGCAGACGCTCTACAACTCGCTGGCGCTCTACCAGCCGACGGCGAACGACACGACCGCCCGGTACTCCGTGGTGCAGGCCTACGTATGCCCGTCGTGGGCCGACCCGCCGGTGTTCCGCGACCAGGCCCAGCCCTACATGAACGGCGCCATCACCACCTACCAGGGCTCGAACGGCGCGCACGTAAACCCCAACCCGAAGCTCGTCACGAGCACGCAGGGCGACCTCCCGAACAACGGCCTGGTGATCTCCGGCGAGGGCAACGATGCCAAGGAGGCCTTCGTCGCCTCCTCGATCCGGTTCCGTGAAGTCGTCGACGGGCTCTCCAACACGATCTTCGTGTCGGAGTTCGTGCACCGCGACATGGTGAACGGCGCGCCCGCGGCGGCGCCCGGCAACGTCCGGCCGTGGATGCTCTCCAACAACGGCCAGCGCGGCCTCTACACGGCCAAGATGATCGACCTCTCGCCCAACCAGGTCGTGATGCGCGACGTCGGCGGCGTGCAGTTCAACGAACTCCCCTTCAGCAGCTTCCACCGCGGGATCGTGCTCGCGGCGTTCGGCGATGCGAGCGTCCGCCAGATCGACGACTCGATCGCGATCGCCGTCTACAAGGCGCTGGCCACCGCCTCCGGCGGCGAAGCGGCCACGGCCCAGTGACCCCGCGGTCGCTCCCGGATCCACGAAAGGGTGTCATGCTCCCACGCTCACTGCTCGTCGTCCTGCTCGCCTGCGTCGTCGCGGGCGGCTGCAGCCGCGGCCCTACGCTCGTCCCGGCGACGGGACGGGTCACGCTCAACGGCAAGCCGCTGGACACCGGCGCGATCATGGTGCAGCCCACCGCCGGACCGGCGGCGCAGGCGAAGATCAATCCCGACGGGACGTTCCAGCTCAGCACATTCAAGCCGGGAGACGGGGCGATCGTGGGCGCGGCGGCGGTGCGGGTGTTCTGCCGCAAGAACATCACGCCCCCGGGTGGCGAGCAGGCGTGGGGGCCCAGCCTGATTCCCGACCGCTACAATCGGTTCGACACCAGCGGCCTCACCGTCGAGATCAAGGCCGGCATGCCGCCGCTCGAGATCTCGCTCTCGAGCAAATGATCTCCCGCATCAAGGTCTGCCGCGGCCCGCTCGCGGTCGCCGCCTTGCTCGCGGCGACCATGGCCGGCCGACCGGCCGCGTCCGCCGACGTCGAGGCCGACGTCGTCGTCTACGGCGCCACGGCCACGGGGCTGGCGGCGGCAATCCAGTCGGCCCGCATGGGGCACACGGCCGTCGTGGTGGAGGCCTCCGACCACGTCGGCGGGATGACCACCGGCGGGCTCTCCAGCAGCGACGTCGGCAAGGCCTGGTCGATCGGCGGCGTGGCCTCCGAGTTTTACAGCCGCGTCGGCCGGACCTACGGCCCCGAGGAGCGCGCGGCCTTCGGCTCCGGCGACCGCGTGTTTCACTTCGAGCCCAAGGTGGCCCGCGGCGTGTTCGACGCCTGGCTCCGCGAGGCCGGAGTTCGCGTGGTCACGAACGAGCCCCTCGACCTGGCAGGCGGCGTGGTGAAGCAGGGCGGCCGCATCGCGGCGATCCGCAGTGTCTCCGGCCGCGTGTTCCGCGGCCGCGTGTTCATCGACGCCAGCTTCGAGGGCGACGTGATGGCGAAGGCCGGCGTGTCTTACGCCGTCGGCCGCGAGCCCGAGTCGCAGTACGGCGAGTCGATCGCCGGCATTCGTCGCGGCGACCGGAAGCCGCGGCCCCACTACACCCAGGGCGACAAGGACCATTTCACCACCGCCGTCGATCCCTACGTGACGCCGGGCGACCCCGCCAGCGGGCTCCTGCCCTGGGTCAAGCAGGTCGACTTCTCCACGTTCGTCAACGGCATCGGCGACAAGGGCCTCCAGGCCTTCAACTACCGGCTGTGCGTGACCGACGACCCCGCCAACCGGATCCCCTTCGAGAAGCCCGAGGGCTATCGGGAACTCGACCACGAACTCCTGATCCGCGTGTTCGAATCGGGGGACGTCCGCCTGCCGATCCTGATTCACAAGCTCCCCAACCGGAAGTTCGACTGGAACAGCATGCATGCCGTCGGCACCGACCTACCGGGGGCCAACTGGGGCTATCCCGAGGCGGATCACGCCGAGCGGGCCCGGATCGCCGCGGTGCACGCCCTCTACGCCAAGGGCGTGATGTGGACGCTGGCCCATCATCCGCGGGTGCCCGAGTCGATCCGCGAGGTGGTCTCCCGCCACGGCTGGTGCAAGGACGAGTTCGTCGCCCGCAGCGGCTTCTCGCCCCAGCTCTACGTCCGGGAGGGCCGGCGGATGATCAGCGATGCGATCGTGACGCAGAAGGTGTGCATGGGCAAGGAGCCCGTGGCCGACATCGTGGCCCTCGGCTCGTTCGGCCTCGATTCACATGCCGTGCAGTACTTCGTGAACGAGGCGGGCCACGTGCACCGTGAGGGGGTGTTCTGGATCGTCCCCAAGAAGCCCTACGGCATCGCGTGGCGGGCGATCCGGCCGAAGCGGGAGGAGTGCACGAACCTCCTCGTGCCGACCTGCGTGAGCGCCTCGCACGCCGCCTACGGCTCGCTGCGGATGGAGCCGGTGTACATGGCCTTGGGCCAGGCTGCGGGCACCGCGGCCGCCTTCGCCATCGAGGCGGGCACCGACGTCCAGGACGTGCCCTACGCGAAGCTGCGGGAACGGCTCCTCGCCGACGGCGCGAAGCTGTCACCCGACGACGCGCCAGCACCGCGGCCGACCGGCAAAGCCGACGACAACCCGAAGCCCGTGAAGCTCGACGCCGCCGGCCCGCCCGTGGAAGCGGGCCGGCCATGAGGCCGCGGCCGCACGGCTCCTCACGCCGCTTCGCCGCTCTCGAGCATGCGGCCGTCCAGCCAGACGAGCACGTTGGCCTGCTTGGCATACGCAACGCTCTCTGGCGCGATCGCCTCGCAGGCCACGATCGCCACCGTGTCGAGCCCGGCCTTCCGCAACAGGCCGGCCCGGCGCCGAGCCCGCTCGATGTCGTCGACGTCCGCGGCGGCCGACACCTCGACCACCACGTGGCTCGGCTTGCCGTCGATCAGGCCGGTGGCAATCGCGTCGGCCCGGATCGCATCGCCCAGCTCCCGGTGATCGAGGTGCGGCTCCAGGGTGTCGAGCAGCTGGGCCGGATCGACCAGACGGCAGCGGCGCATGAACAGCCCCAGGTACGACGCAATCCGGTCGCGGAACTGCAGCTCGAGCGTGCGGCCGACCACGGAATCCGTCCGGATCGTGAGTCGCTGCAGGGCGACCTGCATCAGCCCCTGCGAGTCAACCAGCTTCGCGACCGTCTGCTCGGTGACTCGCTGGGCCGCCGCGAGCTGCGAGACATCTTCACAGAGCGACTCGAGCCGGGCCTCCGTTCGCGATTGCGCTTCGGCAAGCTGCTCGACCCTGTGCTCCGTTCGCGCCTGTGCCTCCGCAAGTTGCTCGACCCTGTGCTCTGTTCGTGCCTGCGCTTCGGCAAGCTGCTCGACCCTGTGCTCCGTTCGCGATTGCGCTTCGGCAAGCTGCTCGACCCTGTGCTCCGTTCGTGCCTGCGCCTCGGCCAGTGTGGCCAGGCCACGGTCGAGCCGGCCGACACTCTCATCGATGGAATCACGGAGAATCCGGAAATCCTCCCGCGTCACAGTGTCGCGGAGTTCCTCGTAGACCGACGCAAACGTTCGTGCCAGGGATCGAGCCGCGGCGTCGCCGAGCGGCTGCTTGAGATCGTCGTAGATCTGCTGCGTGTCCATGGTTTCTCCTCTCGAGGCAGCCTGACGGCGACCGCTGCTGGAGTGGGCATGATACATCCGTACACCCTTTTGTCAAGCGGCAGAGTCGGGCGTCGATGGGCCGCTGGCACTCGAGCGGCTGGCGCGCCCAAGACTCCCGAGAGGACTACACTGGCGCTCCTGCAGCGAGTCGCTTTCGGCCGTCCCATGTCCCTTCCCAGTGCCACGCCTCATCGGGCCCGAGTCGCCGCCGCCGCGCTCGTCGCCGCGGTGGCCGCCGCGTCAATGGCGGCCGCCCAAGAAGCGGTGCCCACGAGCCTGGCCGCGGCGCTTGCGGCCGAGAATCCCGCGGCCCTCGTGGCCGACGTCGAGCGGCTCGGCGATGCCGCCCGCGGCGCCACGATCTTTCACACCCGGCACCTCACCTGCGTGCAGTGCCACGTTGCCGGCGCGGGCCCCTCGCCGCTCGGCCCCAACCTCGCCGCCATGCCGCCGGACGTGCCACGCGAGCGGCTCGTCGCCCATCTCGTCGAGTCGATTCTCGACCCGTCGGCTGTGATCCGGCCGGAGCACCGCGGTGTCACGCTCATCACCGACGACGGCCTGAGCCGCACGGGCCTCGTCGCCCGCGAGACGGCCGACGCGCTGGTGCTCCGGGATGCCGCGACCGGCGGCGGCGAGACGACCATCCCGAAGGCCACGATCGACGAGCGCGTACCGTCGTCGCAGTCGCTGATGCCTGCCGGCCTCGCCAACCTGCTCGCCGACCGGCGGCAGTTCCTCGATCTCGTCCGCTATCTCGCCGAGGTGGCCGCCGGCGGCCCGGAGCGGGCGGCCGCCCTGCCCCCCGATCCGGCCGTGCTGGCGGCGCAAACGCCCGCGGCCTACGAGCCCGACATCGACCACGCGGCCTTCCTCCGCGACTGGCGGAAGCCCCAGCGGGCGCGGGCGGCCTTCCAGCGCGGCGAGGCGATCTATGCCCGCGTCTGCGCCAACTGCCACGGCACGCTCGATGCGGCCGGCTCGCTCCCCACGGCACTGCGGTTCGCCGAGGGGAAGTTCAAGCACGGCGGCGATCCCCATGCGATCTACCGCACGCTCACTCACGGCAACGGCCTGATGGTCGCGCAGACCTGGATGGTGCCGAGCCAGAAGTACGACGTGATCCATTACATCCGCGAGGCCTTCCTCCGCGACCACAACCGCGAGTGGTACACGGCGATCACGCCGGAGTATCTCGCCACGCTGCCCGCGGGCACGTCCCGCGGGCCGGCTCCCGCGACGATCGAGACCTGGCGGCAGCACGACTACGGCCCGTTCCTCGCCGGCACGTTCGAGGTCGGCAAGCAGGGCGACAGCATCGCGAGGAAGGGGCTCGCCGTGCGGCTCGATCCGGGCCCGGGGGGCGTGGGCCGCGGCCACGCCTGGATGCTCTACGAACTCGACACGCTCCAGGCGGCGGCCTTCTGGACGGGCGATGCCTTCATCGACTGGGCCGGCATCAACTTCGACGGTCGCCACGGCCGGCATCCGCGGATCGCCGGCGACGTGCAGGCGGCGGTGCCCACGATGCCGGGCTGGGCGCATCCCGACACCGGCTCGTTCGCCGACCCGCGGCCGCTCGGCCGCGACGACAAGCCCTATGGCCCCCTGCCCCGGGAGCATGTGAAGTTCCGGGCGCTGCACCACGTCGCGGTGGGAAGCGGCACCGCCGCACCCGCGTCGGCCGTGGTGCTCGACTACCTCGTGGGCTCGACGCCCGTGCTCGAGACGGCGGCGCTCGCGCCGCCGCTGGTGATCGACGGCCGCGAGGTGCCGGTCGCGATCCGGTCGTTCGCGCTCGGCCCGCGGCCGAAGCCGCTCGCGGTGCGGCTCGCCGCCGCGCCAGCCGGGGCGGTGGTGGCCGGCCCCCGGCCTGCTGTCGGCCCGGCCGCGAGCGTGATCACGGCCGACGGCTTCGTCGATCTCTCCATTCCCGCCGGCGACGGGCCGCTCGACGTGGCGGTGGCCGTCGCCGCGATCGACGCCGAGGCGCTCGCGGCCCACGCGGCCGCACTCGACATCCCGACGCCGCGGCTGCTCGTCGGCCGCCCCGCGCCGCCGCTCTGGGCCACCGTCGTGGAAACATCGATCGCCCCCGGCGGCGACGCGGGCCCCTTCGCCGTCGATGCGCTCTCGGCCCCCGAGGCGAATCCGTGGAACGCGCAGCTGCGGTTCTCGGGTCTCGACTTCACCGGCCCCGACGACGCCGTGCTCTGCACCTGGGACGGCGACGTCTGGCGGGTCGGCGGGATCGCCGCGGCATCGGGCACGCTCGCCTGGCGGCGGATCGCGTCGGGGCTCTTCCAGCCGCTCGGCATCAAGATCATCGATGGCACGATCCACGTCGCCTGCCGCGATCGGATCCTCACGCTGATCGACCTCAATGGCGACGGCCTCACCGACCGCTACGACACCTTCAACGACGACCACCAGGTGACCGAGCACTTCCACGAGTTCGCGATGGGCCTGGAGACCGACGCGGCCGGCAGCCTCTACTACGCCAAGGCCGCCCGCCACGCCCTGCCCGCCGTCGTGCCGCACCATGGCACGCTCCTGAAAGTCGCCCGTGACGGCTCGACGACCGAGATCGTGGCCCACGGCTTTCGCGCCCCGAACGGCGTCTGCGTCGAGCCCGACGGCACGTTCTGGATGACCGACCAGGAAGGCCACTGGCTCCCGAAGAACCGGATCAACCACGTCCGCCCCGGCCGCTTCTACGGCAATATGTTCGGCTACCACGACGTCACCGATCCGGCCGACGCCGCGATGGAGCAGCCTGCCTTCTGGATCACCAATGCCTTCGACCGCTCGCCGGCCGAACTGCTCCGCGTGTCGAGCCCGCGGTGGCAGCCGCTCACCGGCAGCCTTCTCGAGCTCTCCTACGGCGAGGGCCGGGTGCATCTCGTGCTCACCGAGCCCGTGTCCGGCCGCGCGGATCGCGTGCAGGGGGGCATGGTGGCCCTGCCGATGCCCGATCTGCCCACGGGCGTCATGCGCGGCCGCTTCCATCCCGCCGACGGCCAGCTCTATGCCTGCGGCCTGTTCGCCTGGGCGGGCAACCGCACGCAGCCCGGCGGCTTCTTCCGGATCCGCCGCACCCCTCGGCCCCTCCACGTGCCGGTCGCCCTGCACACGCAGCCCGGCGAAATCACGCTCACCTTCTGCGAACCGCTCGCCGCCGCGGCGGCCGATCCGCAGGCCTGGACGGTCCGCACGTGGAACCTGAAGCGGTCGGCGAACTACGGCTCCGATCACTTCGACGAAACCGCGCGGCTTGTCGCGGCGGCGGAGGTCTCGCCGGACGGCCGGCGGGTCAGGCTCCGGGTGCCCGACTTCGCCTCGAGTTGGTGCTACGCCGTCGAGTGGCGGATCGAGGCCGCGGACGGCTCTCCGGTCCGGGGCGTGCTCCACGGCACGATGCACTGAGCCACGGGCGTCGCCCGAGCGCCTCTCCGCTCAATAGACACCGTCGTCGGCGATGCTGCCCATCACGGCCCAGACCTGCCTGTCAATTTCAAACTCGATCGACTGCACGGAGCCGTCGCACATCACGCCGTTCATCCCGCCCGGATGCAGCGCGAACCAGCCCGACATGCACGCCCGGCCCGACTTGTCGGGGTTCGGTTCTGACGCCCCCGTGGACGCGGCCCTGCAGCGGCCGTAGTCGCCCCACAGCGTCCGCTCCTGGGGAACGGTCTGGGCCGACGTGTAGTTGCCGAACGAATGGGCCCAGTACGACCGCCGGCCGTACTCGCGGTCACTGCCGCTCGGCTGGGAGTTTCGGTTGGTCGATTCCGCGACGAGCAGCGTTTTCGAGAGCCCGTCGGTGATGGACTTCAGCCTCTCCGGCTGCAGGGGGAACCCGCCGATCGCGTTGGTCGCCGGATCCTGCCGCACGGCGTGCATCGGACCGCGCCAGCCGGCATGAATCGCCCGGCCGCCGGTGTTGAGGGTCGAATGGGAACTTTGGTACGGCGGAGGCAGGTCTTCCCAGAGATACCAGGTCACCGACCCGTTGCCCCGTCCCGCGCAGGCTCTGTACGACCCCGTCCAGAAGTTGACGCCCGTCGCCTCCGCAGGCGAGTCGGGCTGGCCGAGCTGCATCGGATGGTCCGACGGGCAGGCGTAGGCCGGCACCGGTGTCTCCCGCAGCCGCTTCACCTGCGGGTCGGTCGAGAGGATGTCGAGATTCGGGCGGTAGAGGGCCTGGAGCGCGGTGTTCTCGGCATAGGGCATGATCTCCAGCGTCCAGCCGCTGCCGTATTTGGAGCCGGTGCCGGCGGGCACCGGGCCGCCGGTGTAGGTGGCCTTGATGGCGTTGCCGTAGGGGAGCGCCTTCCGCGCCGACTCGTACGACAGACAGGCGAGCCCGATCTGCTTGAGATTATTCCGACAGGAACTCCGCCGTGCCGCCTCGCGGGCGCTCTGCACGGCCGGCAGGAGCAGCCCGATCAGCACCGCGATGATCGCGATCACGACGAGGAGTTCGACGAGCGTAAAGGCCCTGAAGACGACACGCGCGTCACGGTTGCACTGGTCCATGGCTTTCCTCCTCGGGTGCGGATGAGCAGCATCGCGGCGAGACCCACGGCCACGATGCCCACCGCCGGCTCGGGCACGGCGGCGATGCCACCGATTCGTTCCGACGCGTTGTAGCCGCCGGCGTCGTAGAGGCCCGTGGCGAACAAGTCGGCGGCATCGAGGATGTCCACGATGCCGTCGTAGCCAAAGTCTCCCTCGGCCCAGGTGGCCGGCAGCCCGGTGTCGAACTTCGCGGCCGCAAGGAAGTTCGAGGCGTCGAGAATGTCGATCGACCAATCGAGATTCGTGTCGCCTGGTGCAGCGTAGGCGAAGGTCACCGACCCGTCGGCGTTGTCGAGCCAGCCAACCGTCCTCGGCGCACCGGCAGCGACAGCGGCCGCCGCTGCGCTCGACACGATCCCCGACGTGCCCGTCCACGTCCCGCCGGCCCGGCCGGCAGTCAAACCTACGAGCAGGTCGGCGGCGGACAGGCCCGCGGCGACGGTCACGAAACCGTTGCCCACGTCGGTGAGCCCGCCGGCATTCGGGGCCAAGCCGCCGAGCGTGGTTGCCGCGGAGGCCGCCAGCGTCAGCGTGCCGCCGGCAAGCGGCGTGACCGTGGCGGCAGCGGCCGCGGCGGCGTTGGCCAGCTGCAGCCGACCCGCCTGCACGATCAAGGATCCGGCGTACGAGTTGGAGCCGCCCAGCACCAGCGTGCCCGATCCCGTCTTCGTGAGGGTGCCGGCCCCCGACATCGAACCGTTCAACGCCACGTACTTCCCGGCCACCCGACTTCCCACGTCAACCTGCAGCGTGCGGTTCGCCGAGCCGTGGTTGACGTCGCCGGTAAAGGTCAGCGACTTCTCGTCGTTCGTGGTCGGAAACCGCGCCGCCGTCGACGTGCTCAGCAGCGTCACTGGATTGCCCACGATGACGTCGGCAGCCGTGCCCGACCGCAGCGACGAACGTGCCGCGAGCTGCACCGCCCCCGTGCCGAACGGACCGCTCGTCGGGGCGTTGGCCGGCCCCTGCGAGTCGCCCGACACGACGGCGTCGCCGGTCATCGAGTTGATCCTCGACCCGCCGGTGTGGGTCTTCTGGCCGCTGATGAAAAAGGAACCGGTGGCCGCCGTGCCCGACGAGCTGTAGGCGAGGATCCCCGCCCCCGACCAGACGGCGCTGTCGGTCACGCTGCCGGCCGTCTGCGTGGTGAACGACACCGTCGCTCCGGAGCCCACCCTGTTTGCGGTGCCACTCACGGTCAGGTTGCCCGACGACTGGTTGTGGCGGATCTGCGTGTTGAAGTTCACCGCCATCACGCCCGCGAGCGTCGGCGTGCCCGCCGCACTCGTCTGGATCAACTGCTGCTGGCTCAGGCCGGCCGGAATCTCGATGGCATTGGTCAACTCGCCGTTGAAGCCGACGCCGAGCGTGGCCGTAACGCCCCCCGGGTTGAACTGGATGACGGGCCCGGCGGCGCCGCCGAGCGCGTCGGGATTCGTGATCCGCATCGTGCCCGCCTCGAACGAAAGCGTCCCGCCAGAGAGCGTGCCCGGCGCTCCGAGGATCAGCACGCCCGTGCCCAGCTTGCGAAATCCGCTGCCGGCATTCACCTCGGAGAGCGGAACGTTCAGCGCCAGCGTCTTGCTCCCGGCCGTAATGACCGCCCCATTCGCCGTACCGAGCCGCAGGCCCAGCGGCTGGGTTCCCGCCCCGACTGCCGCCTGGATCGTGGTGGTGGCGCTGGAGGTGGTGGTGGCGTTGTTGGCCCGCAGGATCGAGTTGGCGATCGGCGTCGTGGTGCCGAACGTGACGGCGCCGTTGAGCTGCAGGATACCCGCGGCCGTGGTCGACTCATTGCCGATCGCGAGCGTGGTGGTGCCGGGATCAAGGTCCATCGCGGCGAGCGTGAGGGTGCCGCCCACTGCGGCCATGTCGATGCCCAGACTCGTGCCGCTGTTCGACCCTCGAAACGCCACGTCGGTGGTCGACCCCTCGCCGGGCAGCGGGCTGGCCCCGACGCCGGCGAACACGCCGCCGACCCAGTTGGCAGCCGTCGTCCACGAGGTGTCCGACGTCGCGGTGGACCATGTGCGGATCGTCTGCCCCGATGCCATCGGAGCGAGCAGCGTTGCAACGACGACCGTCGCCGCTCGAGCGAACACGATCCGCGCACTCACCTGATCACACGACATGACACCACCCCCCTCGTCCGTTGAAATCACCACTCATCGCCCGCGCGACGCTACCAGAGTCTGCCATCGCGCCATCCGACCGACATCGTCCGATCGGGCAGCCAGTCATCACCAGGACGGGGTGCGGTGTCGAGGCGGGGCCCGCGGTTCCGACGACGTTCGTCGCCTCATCGTTCCCGTGCTACCTGGCCTCGGCCTTGAGCCGGGCGAAGTGCTCGCGAAGTTCGGTGAGCCGCTCTGCATAGGCCGGGTCACCGATCACGTCTTTCGCCTCCCCGGGGTCCGTGGCGAGGTCGAAGAGCTGCTCGCGGCCGTGGTCGGGCCAGACGACGTACTTGATGTCCTTCCGCACCAGGGCCTCCGACGACGGGATCCGCTCGATGTTCGTGATCGTCGGATGCTCGTAGAAAAACTCCGTCCGCCACGGCGGACGCATCCCAGCCGGGCTCCCGCCGAGATACAGCGGGGCGAGGTCGCGGCCCTGCATCCGCGGCGGTGCGGACACGCCCGCGGCGGCGAGGATGGTGGCGGCGAGGTCCACGTTGAGCGCCAGGGCGTCGTTCGCCGCGCCCCGCTCGGCGGCCGGCATCCGGGGATCGACCACGATCAGGGGCACACGGATGCTCTCCTCGAACGGATACCACTTGTCGGCGAGGCCGTGCTCGCCGTGGAGGTAGCCGTTGTCGGTGGTGAAGATCACGAGCGTGGTGTCGAGCAGACCCAGGCGGTCCAGTTCGTCCACCACCGCGCCGCAGGCCGCATCCACCTCCGTCGCCAGCCGGTAGTAGTTCTTCATGAACGCCTGGTATTTCTCCGGCGTGTCGAACCGCCAGTGCCAGCGGATCCGTCCCTCGTTCTTCTCGCTGACGAGAAACTCCGGCAGCCGCCGATAATGCTCGTCGCCCGCCGTCGCCGGAATCGGGATCGCATCCTCGGCATACAGGGCCAGCGACTCCGGCTGGGGCAGATACTGCTTCGGGTGCTCGTCCTCGGCGTGCGTGGCGAAGAAGGAGAGCGTGAGACAGAACGGCCGGTCCTTGGGCCGGCCGCGCAGGAAGGCCAGCGCGTCGCGCTCGTTCTTCCGGGTCACGTGGATCTGCCCGCCATCGGGCTCCGGCTGCCAGTGGGTGCCGCCGTAGGCCGACCCGGCGTCGAACTCGGCCCGCGGGAAGGCTCCGCAGTGCCACTTGCCGAAGTGGCCCACGTGGTAACCGTGGGCCCGCAGCAGCCCCGGATAGGTCTCGCTCCACGGCGTCTCGAAGGCGTCGAACGCACGATTCCCGTGCCGCGACATCCACTGCCCCGTGAACAGGCTCGCGCGGCTCACACCGCAGATGGCCGTGGTCACGCAGGCGTGCGTGAATCGCACGCCGCGGCGGGCGAGATCGTCGAGCCGGGGCGTCTTCACGACCGGGTGGCCCGCGGAGCCGAGCGTGTCGTGCCGCCAGTCATCGGCGTAGAGCACGACCACGTTGAGCGGGAGGCGATCTTCAGACGCGGCCGCCCGGCTCGCCATCGCCGCCATCACGACGGCCGCCACGATCGACACGAATCCACGCGCTGCCATGCCGTCTGCCTGAAAGGCCGAGTGTCGCGATCCCCGCCCCCGGCGATCACACCTCACGGCCGTGGTCGAGGTGCTTCGCGGCGGCGAACCATTATCCCCGCCGCCGCCACGAGCCCGATGGCCCCGAGCCCGGCCGGCTCCGGCACCGCGGCCACGCCCCCAACGGCCGCCGGCGCGGTGTTGTAGTTACCCGCGTCGTAGAGCCCGGTGGCGAAGAAGTCGGCCGCGTCGAGGATGTCCACGATGCCGTCGTAGCTGAAGTCGCCCTCGTTCCACGTCGCCGGCACCCCCGCGTCGAACTTCCCGCCCGCCAGGAAGTTCGAGGCGTCGAGGATGTCGATCGACCAGTCGATGTTCGTGTCACCCGGTGCCGCGTAGGCCGCCGACACCGAGCCGTCGCCGTTGTCGAGCCAGCCCACCGCCCGCGGACTGCCCGCCGCCACCGCCGCGGCCGCCGTGCTCGACGTGATCCCGCCCGCACCGTCCCAACTGCCGCCGTTGCGGCCGGCCACGATCGCCGTGACCAGGTCGGTGGCCGTGAGGCCACTCGTGACCGACAGAAACCCGTTGCCCAGATCGGTCAGCCCGCCGGCGTTGGGAGCCAGCCCGCCGACGGTGGTCGTCGCATACGGCGACAGCGACAGCGTGCCCCCCGCCACGGGCGTGATCGTGCTCGTGCCCAGCGGCGAGCCGGCACCGAGCTGCAGACCG
>JBIIMU010000364.1:0-3505 GCA_044337845.1 Pirellulales bacterium
CGCCGCGAGCGGCTCCGTCACGACGTACTCCGGCCCCTCCGCCACGCCGGCCTCGCGGAGCACGACGTACTCGAGATCGGCCCGCACGGCGGCGAACTGATTGGAGGGGAGCGTCCACGGCGTGGTCGTCCAGGCGACGAGGCTCCGCGGCGTCGGTCGGCCGTCGTGGTCGAGGAGCGGAAACGCGACGTACACGCTCGGGTCGGCCACCTCCTTGTAGCCCTGGCCGACCTCGCCGCTGGACAGCGCCGTGCCTCCCTGGGCCCACCACCAGACGATCTTGTGGCCCTGGTAGAGCAGGCCGCGGTCGAAGAGCTCCGCCAGCGCCCACCAGACGCTCTCCACGAACGACCGGTGGTAGGTGACGTAGGCCTCGGAGAGATCGATCCAGAAGCCGATCCGCTCGGTGAGCGTCTCCCACTCCTTCATGTACCGCCAGACACTCTGCTGGCACTTGTGGATGAACGGCTCGACGCCGAAGGCCTCGATCTCGGCCTTGGAGTGGATGCCGAGCTCCTTGCAGACCTCCACCTCGACGGGCAGGCCATGGGTGTCCCAGCCGGCCTTCCGCTCGCAGAACTGGCCGCGCATCGTCCGGTAGCGGGGATAGAGATCCTTGATCGTGCGGGTCAGGCAGTGACCGGGGTGCGGCAGCCCGTTGGCGGTGGGGGGGCCTTCGAAGAACACGAACCGCGGGGCCCCGCGTCGCCGCTCGAGCGACCGCTCGTAGGTGCCCCGCTCACGCCACCACGCGGCGATCGCGGCTTCGAGGGCTGGGAAGTCGGGCTGGCCGCGGACGGGGTCGAACATGGGTGATGATGCCGGAGCGCGACGGGAAGCCGAGGGGGGGAAAAAGCCGCAATCCTACCGTGGCCCCCGCGGGCGCCACAGGGGACCGCCGCCCCGTCGGCCGGCGAGCCGCGCGGGCGACGCGATCGCCGCGGTGCGTCGCGTGATTGCGAACCGGTCGCGGTCGGGACTAGGCTCAGCGGCGACCTCGGAGAGCCCGCGTGCGTCGCGCCACCACGACCCTGCTGATCGCGCTCGTCGGGCATGCGGCGACGGCGGGGGCCGTGGAGACCTCGGTTCCCGCCGACGACCCGCGGGTGACGCGGTGGGAGCAGGACGTGGCGGCGCTGGAGGCCCTCGATCGCGGCGCCCCGCCCGCCGGTGAGATCCTGTTCATCGGGTCGTCGAGCGTGCGGCTCTGGACCACGATCGCGCACGACATGGCGCCCTGGCCTGCCGTCGGTCGCGGATACGGCGGGGCGCGGTATCGCGACCTCTGCCACTTCGTCCCGCGGCTCGTCGTGAACCACGAGCCCGACGCGATCGTCGTGTTCGTGGCCAACGACCTCGCCGCGCCTGCGGAGGGGCAGACGGTCGACACCGTGATGGTGGACGTGCGGGCGACGCACGCCCGGATCCGCGAGCGGCATCCCCGGGTGCCGCTGCTGTTCATCGCGATCACGCCGACGGAGTCCCGCTGGGCGATGTGGCCGGAGATCCAGCGGCTCAATGCGGCCATGCAGCGGATGTGCGAGGCCTCCGACGACACCTTCTTCATCGCCACAGCCGATCAGTTCCTCGATCCCGACACCGGCCGCCCCGACCCGGCCCTGTTCCGAGCGGATCGACTGCACCTCAGCCCGGCGGGCTACCGGGTGTGGGCCCGCGTGATCGCCGCAGCACTCGATGGGGCCGTGGGCCGCGTCGGCCTGGAGTCCGCGGCCCCCTGAGTCGTCGCGCCGCTCGGGGGTGAGGTGACTAGACTTCCCGAGGCCGCGATGGGATCGCGGTGAGCCTGCCCCCCGGTCGCCCATCCGCCATGCCCGGTGTCGTGATCCTCGTGCCGACCGAACGCGAGCGGCGGGTCGTCGGGCCCCGGCTCGCGGCCCATGGTCGGGTCGAGCTGTGCGGGTTCGGCCTGGTGGCCGCGGCGGCCCGCACGGCGACGCTGCTCGCGGAGCTCGGGGCCGAGCGGGTCGTGCTGGTGGGCATCGCGGGACGGCTCGACGACCGCCTGGCGATCGGTTCGGCCTGGCACTTCGACCGCGTCGCCTGCCATGGGATCGGGGCGGGCACGGGTGCCGCCTTCGTGCCGGCCAGAACGCTCGGCTGGCCGCAGTGGCCAGGCGATCCGCCGGATCCGGCGACGGCGATCGGCGACGAACTGCGGTGCGTGGCCTCGCCGGACCGCGACCCGAGCGGGCCGGGGCGGCTCTTGCTCTCCGTGGCCGCGGCGGCCGCCACGGCCGACGACGTGGCCGCGCGGCTGGCGCTGTTTCCGGACGCCGCGGCGGAGGACATGGAGGGGTTCGCGGTCGCGGCCGCCTGCAGGCTCCGGGGCGTGCCGGTCGCCATCGTGCGGGGCATCTCCAACGTCGCGGGCGACCGGGAGCCCTCGCGGTGGAGGATCGACGAGGCCCTCGAGGCCGCCGCCGACCGCGTGCTGCACGTGCTCGAGGCAGCCCCATGACACGGACGATCCGGCTCGGCATCTCGCCGTGCCCCAACGACACCTTCGCGTTTCACGGCCTGCTCACCCGCGCCGTGGACTGGCGGGGGCTCGACTTCGAGATCTCCCTCCTCGACATCGAGCGGCTCAACGAGGGTCTGCTCGGCGGCGCGTTCGACGTCTGCAAGGTGAGTTTCCGCGCGGCCCTCGACGCCGCCGATGACGTGGTCGTGCTCCCCAGCGGGTCGGCCCTCGGCTTCGGCGTCGGACCGCTGCTGCTCGCGGCGACGCCGGGCACGACGCCGGGCGACACCCGGCAGCTCACGCTCTGCCCCGGCCGTCACACGACGGCCGCACTGCTGTTCGACCTGTTCCACCGCGGGACCACGCGGGTGGAGCACGTGGTGTTTTCGGAGATCATGCCGCGGCTGGCCGCCGGCCGCGCCGACTTCGGCGTCTGCATCCACGAGGGCCGGTTCACGTGGCAGCGGCACCGGCTCGGGCTCGTCGAGGATCTCGGGAGCCGCTGGGAACTGGAGACGCGGTGCCCGCTGCCGCTCGGCGGCATCGTGGCCGGCCGCCACCTGCCGGACGACACGATCGCCACCGTGCAGGCGGTCGTCCGGGATTCGCTCCGGACGGCCCTCGCGGACCCGCCGGCGGCGCTGCCCACCATGCGGCGGCACGCGCAGGAGTTCGACGACGACGTGCTCATGCGGCACGTCGAGCTGTACGTCAACGAGTGGACCGACGACCTCGGCGTCACGGGCGCAGGGGCGCTCCGGGAGCTGTCGGCCCGGGCGGCCGCGGCGGGCGTCGGCACGGGGGCCGCCCTGCAGGTGTTCTCCGGCTGACGGGCACGCCCCGCGCGGCGGTCGGCGGCCCCGGCATCCCCTATGATCAGCGGCCTAGCGACAGGAGCGCCGCGGTGCGGCGGGGATCCATGGCACCGTTTCCGGGGCTGACAGGCTTCGTGCTCATCGTCGGCAACGCCCGCAGCGGGTCCACGCTGATGGGGGCGGTGCTCGACGGGCATCCTCGCATGGT
>JBIIMU010000366.1:0-3488 GCA_044337845.1 Pirellulales bacterium
GCTTCGCGCTGCCGATCTCGTTGCTGCCGGCGGCGAAGCGGCGGGGCACCACCGCGCTCTACGCCTTCTGCCGGGTGGCCGACGATCTCGTCGACGAGGCCGCCGACCCGGCGTCGGCCGCGGAGGCACTGGCGTCGTTCGGCGCCGCGACCGACGACGCCCTGGCCGGTGTCCACGTCGAGGAACCCGTGCTGCGGGCGGTCGCCGACACCGTCCGCCGGTACGCCGTGCCCCCCGAGTGCCTCCGCGACGTCCTCGCCGGCGTGCGGATGGACCTCGACCGTGCCGACTACGACACGCCCGCCGAGCTGGAGCTCTACTGCAGCCGGGTGGCCAGCGCGGTCGGGATCGCGTCGATCCACGTCTGGGGCTTCATCGACCCGGCGGCGATCCGCGCGGCGCACGACTGTGGCGTCGCGTTTCAGCTGACGAACATCCTGCGGGACGTGCCCGAGGATCTCGCGCGGGGCCGCGTCTACCTGCCACGGGCCGACTTCGCGGCCTGCGGGTGCCGCCCGGACGACCTGATCGCCGGGCGAATCGGTCCGGAGTTCGCCGCGCTGGCGACCCTCGAGGTCGAGCGGGCGACGGCCCGGTTTCGCGCCGCCGCGGCCCTCGACCGCATGCTCAGCACCGACGGGCGGGTCGTCTTCCGGACGATGTTCGGCGTCTACCGGGCGCTGCTCGCGGCGGTGCGCCGCGCGGGGCCCGCGATCTTCACCGCCCGCGTGCGGCCGGCGAAGCCCCGCCTGCTGGCGTCGGCGGCGGCCACGCTCGCCCTTGGCACGGGGTGGCGGCGATGACCGAGGTGCAGGGCATGAGCGCGGCGGGCGCCGGGCCGCACGTCGCGGTGGTGGGCGGCGGTCTGGCGGGGCTCGCGGCGGCCGCCGCGCTGACCGACGCCGGATGCCGCGTCACGCTGCTGGAGGCCCGGCGGCGGTGCGGCGGCCGCGCCGCATCCTTCGAGGATCCCGTCGCGGGCGGGCTCGTCGACGCCTGCCAGCACGTGGCCATGGGCTGCTGCACGAACTTCCTCGACCTCTGCCGCTGGGGCGGGATCGACGCCGCGCTGCGCCGCGATCGCACGCTCTGGTTCATCGGCCCCGAGGGTGACCGCAGCTCCTGCACGCCCTCCCGGAGGCTGCCCGCTCCCCTGCACCTCGCCCCCCTGCTCGTCTCGATGCGGCACTTCTCGCTCGTGGAGAAGCTGGCGCTCGCGATCGGCATGGCGCGGCTCGCGCGGCACCGACCGACCGCGACCGCCGACGCGGCGACGGCCCTGGAGTGGCTCCGCTCGATCGGCCAGCCCGAGCGCGTGATCCGCCTGTTCTGGCAGCCCGTGCTCGAGAGCGCGCTTGGCGAGTCGATCGATCTCGTGAGCGTCGCCGCGTCGCGGAAAGTGATCGTGGACGGCTTCCTCGCCCACCGCGACGCCGCCGACCTGATGGTGCCGACGCAGCCGCTCGGCGTGCTCTTCGGGGAGCGGCTGGCGGCCCGGCTCGCGGCCCGCGGCTGCGCGGTGCGCACGGCGGCGGCCGTGGCGTCGATCGAGCGGGATCGAGGACGGGCCGTCGCGGTGGTGACCGGTGACGAGCGGCTGCCCTGTGACGGCGTCGTGGTGGCCGTGCCCTGGAAGGCGGCCGCCCGGCTCCTGCCCGACATGGTGGCCGTCGGGGACGAGCGGCTCGCCGGCTCCCCGATCACGGCGGTGCACCTGTGGTTCGACCGCGACGTGCTCGACGTGCCCCACGCGGTGCTGGTGGGGCGGGTGTCGCAGTGGGTGTTTCGCGGCGCGCCGGGCGACGGCCACTGCCAGGTGGTGATCAGCGCGTCGCGCGGGCTCTTGCAGGGGGATCGCCGCGCGATCGTCGAGACCGTCGTGGCGGAGCTGCGCGAGATCTTTCCGGCGGCCCGTGGGGCCGAACTCCGCGACGCGCGGGTGGTGACCGATCCGACGGCCGTGCTCTCGGTGCGGCCGGGCGTGGAGTCGCTCCGGCCGCCGGCGGTCACCGGCGTGCCGAATCTCGTGCTCGCCGGCGACTGGACCGCGACTGGGTGGCCATCGACGATGGAGGGCGCCGTCCGCAGCGGACGCCTGGCCGCCGCCGCCGTCGGCAGGAGCCTGGGGGTGCCCGTGCGCGGGCCGGCCCCGGACCTGCCCACGAGCCCGCTCACCAGGCTGCTCGCCGGCGGCCGGGACGCGTGACGCTCAGGGAAGCCGACCGATGAGGTCGGCGACGGCCGCCGCCAGCGTTCGCGAGTCGACGACGGCATGCTCCCAGAGCCGCCACACGTCGCGGGCGACCGCCGGCCGCCGGCCGAGGGCGCCGACCACGGCCCCGAGCCGCCGCAGCGGCGACCGGGCCGCGGCGAGCGCGGCCACCTCCGGCGGCAGCGACTCGTCGGCGGCGTCCGAGATCACGCGCACCGAGTGGCAGGGCAGGCCGGCCGCGGCGGCGACGCGGGCCACGGCGTGCGTCTCCATGTCGACGGCGCAGGCTCCCGTCCGCGCGGCGAGGTCGCGCTTCGCGTCCACCGTCGCCACGACGGCATCGACGCTGGCGATGAGCAATGGGGTGACGGTGGATTCGAGTCGTGCCAGGTCGATGGGCGTGACGTCGCCAGCGCGGATCACCCGGGACGCCCGAACGACGCTGCCGCGGGCCAGGCCCGGATCGAGCCCGCCGGCGAACCCGGCGCTGACGAGCGCCCGCGGCCGGTGGCCGGCGATCAGCTGCCGGGTCGCGGCCTCCGCGGCCACGGCACCCACGCCGGACACGCACCACGCCACGGTGTGGCCGGCCACCGTGCCCGTGGCGAAGGCGAGCCTCGCGGCGCGGACCTCACGGCGGTGCTCCGCGAGCCGCTCGAAGGCGTCGGCCTCGACGGCGAGTGCGAACACGATGCCGGCTGAGGTGTCGGCCGTGAGAGGTGCGGTGCGCGGCATGTCGGGTCGCCTCACCACCAGGCCGCGCAGCGGTGCAGGAAGTCGAGCGGGCTCCACCAGGCCCGCTGCCCGGGGCGGCCTGCGGTCGCGGAGCAGTGGTCGCAGCGCTCCGGGGGCCGCTCCACGGGCACCATGGCGACCTCGTACGTCGGCACCCGTTCGACCCGCTCCGTGCCCTCGGCCTTGTAGAACCGCTTCTTGACGATCACGCCGCCGCAGGGGGGATGGCAGCGGCATTCCGGCGGCGGCGCATGCCACGAGTCTCGGCCGCGCACGCAGGCATACTCGCAGCGCATCGAATACACGGGCTGCGACGACTTCTTCTCGCCCCACGTGCCGCGGCAGGCGGGCTCGCACTCCCCGCACCGGTCGGTGCAGCCCGTGCAGCCCGCCAGGGCCCGCTGCACGAGGCCGACCGCCAGCAGGGCTGCGGTGGCGGCGGCGAGGCCGATGGTCGTGCCGAATGGTTTCATGGGTGGGTCTCCGTCAGAAGTCGAACGCGAGCCGGGTGCCGAAGCCATGAATCCACCCGCTGCCGTCG
>JBIIMU010000365.1:0-3488 GCA_044337845.1 Pirellulales bacterium
CACCGCGCTGCCGGGCCTCGCCAACCGCAGGGAGGTGCTCGATCTCCTGACGACGTTCTCCGACCATCTGCCGGTGGTGGCCGACTACTCCTACGACACCGTCGCCGCACCGCCACCACCGCCACCACCGCCGCCACCACCACCGGCGACGGGCGACCTGTTCTTCAGCGAGTACGTCGAAGGCTCGAGTAACAACAAGTACCTCGAGATCTTCAATGCCGGTTCGGTGCCGGCGACGCTCTCCGACTATCAGGTGCGGTTGTTCGCCAACGGGTCGGCGGCCGCGACGCAGACGCAGTCGCTCGGCAGCCTGTCCGGGGGACCGGCCACGCTGCCGCCGGGCGGCACGCTCGTGCTGAAGAACGCCTCGGCCACGCTCACGCTGCCGGCCGGCGTGTCGTCGTTCACGAGCGGCGTGACCGCCTTCAGCGGCGACGACGCGCTGGCGATCTGGAAGGTGTCGACCTCGTCCTACGTCGACATCTTCGGGGTGATCGGCAGCGACCCGGGCACCGCGTGGACGGACGGCGGCGTGACCACGATCAACGCGACGCTGCGCCGCAAGGCGTCGGTCGCGGCGGGCGTGACGGTGAACCCCACGTCGTTCGCGACGCTGGCGGGCGAGTGGAGTGCGTTCGCCATCGACACGGTGTCGGGCCTCGGCAGCCACGAGGCGATCCCGCCCCTGCCCGCCTCGATCGCCGGCGTGGTCTGGAACGACCTCGATGGCGACGGCACGCGGGATGACGCCGAAGCCGCCGTGGCCGGCTGGACGATCTTCCTCGATCAGGACGGCAACGGCATCCGCGGCCCGGCGGAGTCGCAGACCGTGTCCGGCAGTGACGGACGCTACTCCTTCACCGGCCTGGCGGCGGGAACCTACCGGGTGACGCTCGAGGCCCAGGCGGGCTGGCGGCAGACGAGCCCCGCGGTCGCCGGCTCGGTCGGCATCGTCGCCGCGGGATCGTCACCCGCGGCGGTGGACGCGGCCTACGCCCCGATGCTCCGGCAGCACGCGCCCCGGGCGGTGCCGAACGATCCGCTCTATGCGTCGCAGTGGCACCTGGCGAACACGGGCCAATCGGGCGGTGCCGCCGGCGAGGACGCCCGGCTCCCGGCGGCCTGGGATCTGGCCAGCGGCAGCGGGGTCGTGATCGGCGTGGTGGACGACGGCCTGCAGGGCTCGCATCCCGACCTGGCGGCGAACTTCCGCGCCGATCTCAGCTACGACTTCAACGGCAACGACGCCGACCCGTCGCCGGGCACGGGCGACGACCACGGCACCGCGGTGGCGGGCGTGGCGGCGGCCCGGGGCAACAACGGGATCGGCGTCTCGGGCACGGCCCCCGCGGCCGGCCTGGCCGGCATCCGCCTGATCGGGCAGACCACCACCGACCAGCAGGAGGCCAGCGGCCTCACGCATCGCCCCCAGGACATCGACATCTACTCCAACAGCTGGGGCCCCGACGACGACGGCCTCACGCTCGAAGGCCCGGGCCCGCTCACCCGCGCCGCGCTCGCCAATGCCGTGACGACGGGCCGCGGCGGCCTCGGCAGCATCTACGTCTGGGCGGCGGGCAACGGGCTCGACGTCGACGACAACTCCAACTTCGACGGCTACGCCAACTCCCGCTACGCGATCGCCGTGAGCGCGGTCGATCATGCCGGACGGCAGTCGTGGTACAGCGAGCCCGGCGCCAACATCCTCGTGGCCGCACCCTCGAGCGGCGGCTCGGCGGTCGTCGACACCGGCGGCATCGTGACCACCGACCGGACCGGCACGCTGGGGTACAACACGGCCTCGTCGGCCTCCGGCGGCGACTACGCCACCGACTTCGGCGGCACGTCGTCGGCCACGCCCCTCGTCGCGGGTGTGGTGGCCCTGATGCTCGAGGCCAACCCGGGGCTCGGGTGGCGCGACGTGCAGCAGATCCTGGCTCGATCCGCCCGCCGGAACGACACCGGCGATGCGGGCTGGAGCCGCAACGGCGCCGGCCGCTGGATCAACGACAAGTACGGGTTCGGCGTCGTCGATGCCGCCGCGGCCGTGGCCCTGGCACGCACGTGGACGAACGTGGCGCCGGAGGTCTCGGCCACCTCGGGCACGATCGAGGTGGGCGGCGGCATTCCCGATGCGACGACCGCCGGCGTGACGTCGTCGTTCGTCGTCGGAGCCGACGTCGCGGTCGAGAGGGTCGAGGTGGCGCTGTCGGCGACGCACACCTCGCGCGGCCAGCTTCAGGTGGTGCTCACATCGCCCGCCGGCACGCGGTCGGTGCTCGCCGCCCGGCGGCCGAGCGACACGGGCGACCACTTCTCCGGCTGGACCTTCAGCACCGTGCGGTCGTTGGGCGAGTCGGCGGCCGGCACGTGGACGCTCACGGTCTCCGATCTGGCGTCGGGCACGACCGGCACCTTCGGCTCGTGGACGCTCACCGTCCACGGCACGCCGGGCCCTGGATATGTGCCCCCCCCGACGCCGCTGCTGGTCACCGTCGCCGCCGGTGAGGCTGCGACGGGGTGGAACTTCGGCGTGCAGGCCTCCGCGCCTCCGGCCATCGTGTTCGACGTGCCCACCGGCCAGACCCAGGTCGATGCCACGCCCCGCAGCGGCAGCGACGCGCTCGTGAAGCAGGGGGCGGGCACGCTGGTGCTCGCCGCGGCGAACACGCACACCGGCGGCGTGAGCGTGCAGGCCGGATCGGTGGTGATCCGCGACGCCGCGGCGCTCGGCACCGGTCCCGTGGCGGTGGCGGCCGGCAGCCGGCTCGCCTTCGACGTCGGGGCGGCCGGCGTGACCGGCGGATCCCTCGCCGCAGACGGCCTAGTGGACATCGGCGTCGGTTCGTTCACGGTGGCCGCCGGCCTGGACGTGACCGCGGTCCGCGGGCTACTGGTGGAGGGACGCGGCGACGGCTCGTGGAACGGCACCTCGGGCATCGGCTCGAGCGCCGCCGAGACCGCGACCGTCGGCGGCGCGCCGCGGGCGGTCGGCTGGCTCGACAACGGCGACGGCTCGTTCTCGTTCTCGTTCGCCGCCCCGGGCGACACCAACCTCGACGCCGCCGTCGACATCCTCGACGCGGCCAACGTGCTCGCGGGCGGCGCCTACGACACCGGCGTCGCCGCGTCGTGGTCGCAGGGCGACACCACCTACGACGGCGTCGTCGACATCCTCGACATCGCCGACTTCCTGGGCACGGCCCTCTACGACCAGCCTCCGTACCGCGCCGCCGCGGCCCCGGAGGCATCGACGCCGACCGCCCGTGGAACCCTGCCGTCGGCCGGCCCTGCGGCACCGCTCCGCTCGAGTCGCGACCTTGCGTTCGCCGCCTGGGCCGGCGACGCGGCGGCCTCAGCGGACGGCGCGACCGCCCCCCGCCGGCGGGCCGCACGCCTCCGCTAACGGCATCCGCCGCTCACGGTGGCGGGGCGGCCTCACCGCCGCCGACCGGCCGGATCGCGGCACGCGGCGGGGCCGTCATTCA
>JBIIMU010000367.1:0-3486 GCA_044337845.1 Pirellulales bacterium
ACGACGACCTCTTCCGCCTCTGGAACGAGCGGAAGGTGAAGGAGGAAGACGTGCTGGCCAAGGCGCAGAACCTCGACGAGCTCGCCAAGCGGATCAACAACGCCAAGCAGGGCATCTTCGACGACGAGGAAACCGTCGCCCGCAAGGCCGCCAAGGATCTCGACAAGTAGGACACCCCCCATGGCCCTCAAGCGCATCGGACAGATCCTGATCGATCTCGGGCTGATCGACGACATGCAGCTCGAGACCATGCTCGAGGAGCAGGCGTCGCGCGGCGGCGAGCTGCTCGGCAAGGTCGGCGTGGCCCTGGGCTTCTACACCGACGAGCAGCTCGGCGAGGCCCTCGCCGAGCAGTGGGGCACCACGTTCGTCACGCTCTACGACCGCCAGATCCCGTCCGACGTGGTGCACCTGATCAGCGAGCCGATGGCCCAGCTCTACCGCGTGGTGCCGCTCGAGCTCTCGGGCAACCGGCTCACGGTGGCCTCCGCCGACCCGCAGAAGATCCAGGTGGCCGACGAGCTGCAGACGCTTCTCGGCTATGACATCCAGATCTGCGTGGCCACCGAGGCCGAGATCACGAAGTCGATCGAGAAGCTCTACGCCGGCGACAGCGACAGCGTGGAGTCGCTCGTCGAGGATCTCGAGGCCGACGACGAGCTCGCCGCGGCGGCCGCGGCGGCCGGCAAGGAGGGGGTCACCGACCTGACGAGCGTGGAGGCGCTCGCCGAGAGCGCCCCGGTCCGCAAGCTGCTCAACATGGTGCTCCTCCTGGCGATCCGCGACGGCGCCAGCGACATCCACTTCGAGCCCTTCGAGACGGAGTTTCGCATCCGGCTCAAGGCCGACGGCGTGCTCCAAGAGATGGTGCCGCCTCCCAAGCACCTCGCCTTCGCGATCACCACCCGCATCAAGGTGATGGCCAACCTCGACATCGCCGAGCGGCGGCTCCCGCAAGACGGCCGCATCGAGCTCACGGTGGGCGGCCACCCCGTGGACCTCCGCGTGAGCGTGCTCCCCACGCTGTTCGGCGAGAGCGTGGTGATGCGGGTGCTCGACCGCGGCGTGGTGTCGCTGAACCTCGAGAAGATCGGGATGGAGCCGGCGATGCTCCGCAGGTTCCGCGAGGTGATCAAGCGGCCCAACGGCATCGTGCTGGTCACCGGCCCCACGGGCTCCGGCAAGACGACCACCCTCTACTCGGCCCTCAGCGAGCTCAACGAGATCGAAGACAAGCTGATCACCACCGAAGACCCGGTGGAGTATGACATCGACGGGATCGTGCAGGTGCCGATCGACTCCGAGATCGGCAACACCTTCGCCGCCTGCCTGCGGGCCATCCTCCGGCAGGACCCCGACCGCATCCTGGTGGGCGAGATCCGCGACGTGGAGACGGCCGAGATCGCGGTGCAGGCGTCGCTCACCGGCCACATGGTGTTTTCCACGCTCCACACCAACGACGCCCCGGCCACGGTCACCCGGCTCCGCGACATGGGCGTGCCGCCGTTCTTGATCACGGCCACGGTCGAGGGGATCCTCGCCCAGCGGCTCGTGCGGCGGATCTGCAGCGGCTGCCGCGAGGAGATCGTGCCGGGGGCCGACGTGATCGCGGATCTCGAGATGACGAGCGAGCAGCTCGTGGGGAAGACCTTCTACCGCGGCAAGGGCTGCGAGAAGTGCAACCGCACCGGCTACAAGGGGCGGCTCGGCATCTACGAGCTGCTCATCATGAACGACGAGATGCGCGACATGATCATCCGCAACGCCTCCACGGAGGAGCTCCGCGAGGCCGCCCGCCGGGCGGGGATGATCACGCTCCGCGAGTCCGGCATGGAGGGCATTTTCGCCGGGCTCACCACGGCCGATGAAGTGATCCGAGAAACCATCCTGGACGCCTGATCCCATGCCGACGTTCCTGTTCGAAGCCATCGACGCCGCCACCGGCAAGGAAATCCGCGACACGGTCGACGCGGCGAGCGAGGCCGAGGCCCAGGCCACGATCCGGTCGATGGGCTACATGGTCACCAAGCTCAAGGCGACCAAGGCCAAGGCGGGCAAGTCGACCGGCGGGGGCAAGAAGCCGGGGCGGACGTTCGCGATCGGCGGCGTGAAGGGCAAGGAGCTCACGCTCTTCACGCGGCAGCTCTCGATCCTCCAGGACGCCGGCCTGCCGATCCTCCGCAGCCTGAAGCTGCTCGCGGAGATGCAGAAGCCGGGCCGCCTCCGCAACTCGCTGCTCGACACGTGCGACGAGATCGAGGGCGGCTCCACGCTCTCCGAGGCGATGTCGAAGAGCCCCAAGGCCTTCGACCGGCTGTACTGCAACATGATCCGGGCCGGCGAGGCGGGGGGTGCGCTCGAGGTGATCCTCCGCCGCCTCTCCGAGTTCATGGAGCGGGCCGAGTCGCTGCGGCGGAAGGTGAAGGGGGCGCTCGTCTACCCGATCGTGGTCGTGGCGGTCGCGGTGGGCATCCTCACGTTCATCATGCTGAAGATCGTGCCGCAGTTCAAAAAGATCTTCGACGACTTCGGCAGCGAGCTGCCGGCGATGACGCAGTTTTTGATCGACGTCTCCACGTGGGTGGCGAACTACTGGTACACGATCCCGGCGATCCCGTTCGGGATCAACCTCGTGATCAAGGCGATCAAGCTGATCCCCTACGGCCGCTTCGGCTGGGACCTGTTCACGCTCAAGATGCCGATCTTCGGCCAGCTGGTGGAGAAGAACATCCTCTCCCGCTCGGCCCGCACGCTGGGCACGCTCTTGGCCAGCGGCGTGCCGATCCTCGAGGCGCTCAACATCACGAAGGAGACCTCGGGCAACATGATGTTCGAGCGGCTCTTCCAGAAGGTGTCCGACTCGATCCGCGACGGCGAGGCGATCGCGAAGCCGCTCAAGACCTACTCGGTGCCGCCGTTCAACGTGGCGGCGCTTCTCTTCTGGACGTTCTTCGTGCCGGGCATCGGGGCGCTGATGTACCTGCTTCGCTACAAGAAGCCGGTCGTGGACGACCTGGTGATCAACATGGTGGACGTGGGCGAGGAGTCGGGCGAGCTCGACACCATGCTCTACAAGGTTGCCGACACCTACGACGAGGAGGTGGCGGTGCTGACGGAGAGCCTGACGAGCCTGATGGAACCGCTGCTCATCATCTTCCTCGGCGGTGCGGTGGGCTTCATCGTGATCGCCCTCTTCCTGCCGCTGATCAAACTCATCGAGGATCTGTCGTGAAAAACCCCTGCATTTCCCCCATGCGTGCAAGAGTTCGCAGCTCGCGTCAGCATTCCCCGACGGGCTTCACGCTCGTCGAACTGCTGGTGGTGATCGGGATCATCGCTCTGTTGGCAGCGCTGGTGACACCTGCCGTCATGCGAAGCATGTCGACCACTCGGGCGGCGGCCGTCAAGACAGAGATCGATCTGCTATCCACGGCCTTGATGAACTACAAGAACGAGTACGGCTCATTCCCGCCCGCCGACATGCGC
>JBIIMU010000368.1:0-3478 GCA_044337845.1 Pirellulales bacterium
GCAGATCTCCGACATGAAGAAGGAGCCCGCGTGGATGCGGGAGTTTCGCCTCAAGTCGCTGGAGATTTTCGAGTCGAAGCCGATGCCCAACTGGGGCGGTCACATCGGCGTCGATTTCCAGGACATCTACTACTACCTCAAGCCCACTGACCACCAGGGCAAGACCTGGGACGACGTGCCCGATGCGATCAAGCAGACCTTCGACCGGCTCGGCATCCCCGAGGCCGAGCGGAAGTTTCTCGCGGGCGTGAAGGCCCAGTTCGAGAGCGAGGTGGTGTATGGCTCGCTCCAGGAGGATCTCGCCAAGAAGGGCGTGATCTTCACCGACACCGACACCGCCGTCCGCGAGCACTCCGACCTGCTCCGCGAGTACTTCGGCACGATCATCCCCCCCACCGACAACAAGTTCGCCGCGCTGAACTCGGCGGTCTGGTCGGGCGGCTCGTTCATCTACGTTCCCAAGGGGGTGAAGATCGAGTTTCCGCTGCAGGCTTACTTCCGGATCAACGCCGAGAGCATGGGGCAGTTCGAGCGGACGCTGATCATCGTCGACGAGGGGGCGCAGGTGCACTACGTCGAGGGCTGCACGGCCCCGATGTACTCCACCGAGAGCCTCCACTCGGCGGTGGTCGAGATCGTGGTCAAGAAGCACGGCCGCTGCCGCTACACCACGATCCAGAACTGGGCCAACAACATCTACAACCTCGTCACCAAGCGGGCCATGGCCTACGAGGGCGCCCTGATGGAATGGATCGACGGCAACCTCGGCAGCCACCTGACGATGAAGTACCCGGCGGTCTACCTGATGGAGCCCGGCGCCCGGGGCGAGATCCTCTCGATCGCCTTCGCGTCGGCCGGCCAGCATCAGGACGCCGGGGCGAAGATCGTGCACGTGGCCCCCAACACCAGCGGCCGGATCGTCTCCAAGAGCATCTCCAAGAACGGCGGGCGGGCGAGCTACCGCGGGCTCGTGAAGGTGGAGCCGGGCGCCACGAAGAGCAAGTCGAGCGTCGTCTGCGACGCCCTGATTCTCGACGACAAGAGCCGCAGCGACACCTATCCCTACATCGAGATCGAGGAGCAGGACGTCACGATCGGCCACGAGGCGAGCGTGTCGAAGATCGGCGAGGAGCAGCTCTTCTACCTGATGAGCCGCGGCCTCACGGAGGCCGAGGCGAGCACGATGATCGTGGGGGGATTCATCGAGCCGCTCGTCAAGGAACTGCCGATGGAGTACGCGGTCGAGATGAACCGCCTGATCGAGCTCCAGATGGAAGGCTCGGTGGGCTGAGTCGACCATGAGCACCGCCGTGGCCCCACCCCGTGCCGCGTTCGACGCGGCGTCGCTCGAACGAATCCTGGCCGGCGCGCCGCTGCCGGCGTGGGCGAACGACCTTCGCCGCACCGCCTTCGAGCGGCTGCGGTCGATCGGCATGCCCGACCGGCGGGACGAGAACTGGATGCGGACCGACCTGCGGATGTTCCGCCCCCAGGCCTGTCCGCGGCGGCCGGCGGCCCCGCGGCCGACGGGCTGCTCGCCCCCGCCATCCTCTCCGGCGACCTGGCCGCCGGGTCGTATGCCGACCTCGACGCGAATGCCTCGCTCGTGGCGGAACCCGGCCGCCTCGCCGGGCGGCTGGCGTCGGTCGACGGCCACGTGGTCCGCTCCGAACTCGATCCCCACGTCGCCGCCCGAGGCGTCGCCTTCGGGCCCGCCGAGCAGGTGCTCGCCGCCCATGCCGACGTCCTGAAGCCACACTGGTTCGGCGTGATCGATGCGGGCTGCGACTGGTTCGCGGCGGTCCATGCGGCGTTTCATGCCGCCAGCGCCGTGCTCTACGTGCCGCCGGGCGTGAAGCTCGCCGATCCGCTGCACGTGATCGCAGGCATCACGGACGGGGGCGTCGACACCTCGCACGTCCTGGTCGTGCTCGGCGACGGCGCCGAGGCGACGGTCCTCACCGAGACGGCCGGCGGCGGTTCCGTGGGCTCGGCGGGCGGCTTCCACTGCGGCGGCACGGAGATCGTCGTCGGCAAGGGGGCCTTCCTCCGGATGGTCAACCTCCAGAACTGGAATACGGGCGTCTGGCACTTCGCGCGGCAGAAGGCCGTCGTTCACGCCGACGGCCGGCTTCAGTGGACGCTCGGCGCCCTGGGCAGCCGGCTGTCGCAGGTGGCGCAGGACGTCGCCCTGGTCGGCCGCCACGCGTCGGCCCAGGTCAACGGCGTGATGTTCACCGAGGGTCGCCAGCACCTCGTCTACAACACCCTCCAGCATCACGAGGCGGCGTCGTGCTCGAGCGACCTGCTCTACAAGGGGGCGCTCCAGGGCCGCAGCCGGCTGGTGTGGCGGGGCATGATCAAGGTCGACAAGGCCGCGCAGAAGACCGACGGCTATCAGCGCAACGACAACCTCATGCTCTCCACCGAGGCCCGGGCCGACTCGATCCCCGGCCTGGAGATCGAGGCCGACGACGTCCGCTGCACGCACGGCGCCACGAGCGGCCGGGTCGACGCGGAGCAACTCTTCTACGCGCAGGCCCGCGGCCTCTCGGCCGAGGAGGCCGCCCGGCTCGTCGTGGCGGGCTTCTTCCAGCAGGTCTTCGACCGGATCACCATTCCGCAGGTCCGCGAGGCGCTCGCCAAGGCGATCGGCGGCCGCATCCACAGGATCGTCTGAGCGACACCATGGCAGAGTTCGTCCGCGTCGCCGAGGTCGGCGAGGTTCCCGATCCTGGCAAGACGCTCGTCGAGGTGGATGGCGACATGGTCGCGCTGTTTCACGTGGGCGGCGTGTTCTATGCGATCGACGATGTCTGCACGCACGACGGCGGTCCGCTGGCCGACGGCGAACTCCGCGATCACAAGATCGCCTGTCCCCGGCATGGGGCGAAGTTCGACATCCGCACCGGCGCCGCGCTCTCGATGCCCGCCGTGCGGGCGACTCGGGCCCACGACGTGAAGGTTGACGGCGGCGGCGTCTGGGTGCGACTCCGCGCCGAGGCGGGAGCCGGCGGGCCACCGCTGCACGGGGCGGTCCCCGCGGCGGCGGCCGTGTCGACCTGCTGCAACCCACCGGCGGCCCGCGAGGCGGCCGGGGGCGATGCCGCCGTCTCGGCGGGGGGGCCGCTCTGCGAGGACCGCGTCCGCGAGATGCTCAAGGAGGTCAAGGACCCGGAACTGTTCGTCAACATCGTCGACCTCGGGCTGATCTACGGGGTCACGATCACGCCGGCCGCCGACGTTCCGGGCAAGCAGCACGTGGCGGTGGACATGACGATGACCAGCCCCGCCTGCCCGGCGGGCCCCCAGTTGATCGCCGACACGAAGCGGGCCGTGGGAGCGAGCCCCGAGGTCTCGGCCGTCGAGGTGCGGATCGTGATGGATCCGCCGTGGACGCCCGACCGCATGACCGAGGCTGCCCGCGACCAGCTCGGGATCTTCTGACGATCGCGTGTTGAGCGATGCGGACCGGTCG
>JBIIMU010000369.1:0-3474 GCA_044337845.1 Pirellulales bacterium
CGGCCCTGATCGGCATCCTCACGGTCTCCGACCGGGCCAGCCGCGGCGTGTATGCCGACGAGGGCGGCCCGGCGATTCGCGGCTATCTCCACGAGGTGCTCGCCAGCCCGTGGGAGCCGCGGGAGCGGATCGTGCCCGACGACCTCGCCATGATCGCGGCGACGATCCGTGACCTCGCCGACTCGGGCTGCTGCCTGATCGTGACCACCGGCGGCACCGGCCCCGCGCCCCGCGACGTCACCCCCGAGGCCACGGAGCGGGTCTGCACGCGGCTGCTGCCCGGCTTCGGCGAGCTGATGCGGCAGGAGTCGCTGAAGGTTGTCCCCACCGCGATCCTCTCGCGGCAGACGGCGGGCATCTGCGGCCGGGCGCTCGTCGTGAATCTGCCGGGCCGGCCGAAGAGCATCCGCCAGTGTCTCGACGCGGTCTTCCCGGCGATCCCCTACTGCGTCGATCTGATCCACACGGGTGTCCCCGAGGCGCCGAGGCTCGAAACGAATCCCGCGCGGCTCGTCGCCTTCCGCCCGCCCGGGTAGTCGCGCCACGGAACGGTGCACCGCGATCGCGGGCTCCCATCGGCGGTCGTTTCCAGCCGGCACTCAGCGCGCCAACGCCCGGGCGATCTCCGGCGCGAAGTAGGTGAGGACGCCGTCGGCGCCGGCCCGCTTGATCACCAGCACGCTCTCGAGCGCCGCCTTCGGCCCGTCGAGCCAGCCGTTCTCGGCGGCCGCCATGATCATCGCGTACTCCCCGCTCACCTGGTAGGCGAAGGTGGGCGCGCCGAACGTCGTCTTCACCCGGTGGATCACGTCGAGCGACGTGCCGGCCGGCTTCACCATCACCATGTCGGCCCCCTCGGCGATGTCGAGGGCCACCTCGCGGAGGGCCTCGTCGGTGTTGGCCACGTCCATCTGATAGGTCTTCTTGTCGCCCACCCCCAGGCCCGCGGCCGTGCCGAGCGCGGAGGCGCTCCCGACCGCGTCGCGAAAGGGTCCGTAGAAGGCGGAGGCGTACTTGGCGGCGTAGGAGAGGATCGCCACGTCGTCGTGATCGTGCTCGTCGAGCGCGAGCCTGAGCGACCCGACGCGGCCGTCCATCATGTCGGACGGCGCCACCACGTGGCAGCCGGCGTCGGCGAGCGACACGGCCTGCCGGCAGAGGGCCTCGACCGTCTCGTCGTTGACGATCTGGCCGTCGACGAGGAGTCCGTCGTGGCCGTGGCTCGTGTACGGATCGAGGGCCACGTCGCAGATGATGCCGAGGGCATCTCCATACGCCTTCCGCAGCGCCCGCACGGTGCGGCAGGCGAGGTTCTCCGGATCGAAGGCGTGGGCCGCGTCGGCGGTCTTCCGCGTGGGCTCGACGACCGGAAACACCGCGATCGCCGGGATCCCGAGCCGGAGCGCCTCGCCCGCGGCCCGGAGGATGCCCTCGATCGGCAGTCGCTCCACGCCGGGCATGCTCGCCACCGGCACCGTCATCTCGTGGTCGTGCACGAACAGGGGCCAGACCAGGTCGGCGGGTGACAGCACGGTCTCGGCGACGGCCCGGCGGAGCCACTCGTGCCGCCGCAGCCGCCGCAGCCGCGTGTCGGGGAACCGGCCGGGGAAGGGCTGCACCGTCACGGGCTCCTCCTGTCCACGATCACGACCGAGCCGATCGGCACCGAAGCCGCCGCGGGCCGGCCCACGAGCGTGGCCACGGCGCACGACTCCTCGGTCTCCCAGAGCGTGACGCGGCGGGCGATCACGCCGAGGCCCGCGAGCACGTGCGGGGCCACCACCTCGAGCAGGTAGCGGGCCATGTTCTCCGCGGTCGGGTTCCAGGGCAGAACGAAATACTTGGTCGGCTCAGCCACGCGCACCGCCGCGAGCGTCGTCTCGTCCTTGTCGAACAGGATGAAGGCGTGATCCCAGTGCTCGTCGAGCCAGCCGAGCATCCGCTTCTTGATCAGCGAGAAATCGACCACGCGGCCCACGTCGTCGACGGCCGCCCCGCCCCCCTCCGCCTCGACCTCGATGTCGACGCGGTAGTTGTGGCCGTGCAGGAAGGCGCAGCGGCCCTCGTGGCCGTAGAGCCGATGGCCCGCGCAGAACGACAGCTGCCGGATGAGCGAGAGATGGGTCACGCCGGCACCCCGCCGAGGGTCTCGATACGGATCGGCCGGATGTCGAACTTCGGGTTCTGGCCGAGGAACCGACAGGGGTTGTTGTGGAACACTTCGAGTGCCTCCTGGAGCGAGTGGCCGCGGCGGCGGAACTCGAGGATGCACTCCTGGAGCGTGAACGGATCGCTCGGCCCCCAGTCGGCCGACGAGTTCACGAGGATCCGCTCCGTGCCGTACTTCTCCAGCATGTCGACGGCCCGCTTCGGCGAGCACTTCGTGATCGGATAGAGGGTGAAGCCCACCCAGTAGCCGGCATCGAGGCAGGGCTTGATCGTCTGCTCCTCGACGTGGTCGATCCAGATCCGCTCCGGATCCACCTTCATCCCGGCGAGCACCTCGAGCACCGTCTTCGTGCCGTGGGCCTTGTCGGCGAGGTGGGGCGTGTGGATCAGCACGAGCTGGCCGTGCTTCATCGCGAGCTCGACGTGGGCCTCGAGCGATTCGCACTCGTTCTTCGTCGACTTGTGCAGGCCCGTCTCGCCGACACCGAGCACGGTCGGCTTGGCGAAGAACTCGGGGAAATGCTCGAGCACCTCGCGAGTGAGCGTCGGGTTCTCGGCCTCCTTGGGGTTCACGGCCACCCAGCAGAAGTGGCGGATGCCGTACTGGGCGGCGCGGGTCGGCTCGAACTCCGAGATCTGCCGGAAGTAGTCGATGAAGGTCTCGGGGTAGAGCCGATCGAACCCGGCCCAGAAGGCGGGTTCGGCCACGGCGACGACACCGCTCATCGCCATCCGCTCGTAGTCCTGGGCGGTGCGGGCGATGGCGTGGTAGTGGGGCTGGATGATCTGCATGGACGTGCTCCGGCCGTTCGTGCGGCGTCAGACCTTGGCAAAGAGTTCGAGCAGGGCCACGGTCCGCTCACCCGCCGGCTTCCCGGCGGCAAGCACCCCGACCGCCTCCCGGAGCGCCGCGAGTTTCGCGGCCGCCGCTGGCCCGGGGCCGCGGCCCTCGCGGACCACGGCCGCGTCGAGCCGGTCGAGCAGGGCGGCGATCTCGAGCAGCTGGTGGCGGGCCTCCAGAAAGTAGGTCTCGACGACCTGGTCGGGCGTGAGCATGCGGCACCGGGGAAGAACGGGCGATCCCGGGTTTCCGGGACGGGGGGGACTCCGCTACATAATAGCCTCGCCTTCCGGCGAAAACGGCCCGGCACCTGCGGAACGGCCGCCGCGTGCAACGAGCCCCTGTCCCGCCTCCGAGTCCTCACGCCCCATGATCCTCGTCACCGGCGGCGCCGGCTTCATCGGCTCCAACTTCGTGCTCGACTGGCTCGCCGCCACCGCCGAGCCCGTCGTCAATCTCGACAA
>JBIIMU010000370.1:0-3467 GCA_044337845.1 Pirellulales bacterium
CTCGGGGACATCGTGCTCCTCGACATTCCGGCCACCGAGGGGATGCCCGCCGGCAAGGCCCTCGACCTCTTCGAGGCGTCGCCGATCGTGGGCTTCGACGCCCGGGTGACGGGCACGACCGACTGGGTCGATGCGGCCGGCAGCGACGTCGTGGTGGTCACGGCCGGCATCGCCCGCAAGCCCGGCATGAGCCGCGACGACCTGCTCTCGACCAACGCCAAGATCGTCGGCGACGTGGCCGCGAAGATCCGCGAGACGAGCCCCGGGGCCGTCGTGATCGTGGTCTCCAATCCGCTCGATGCGATGGTGCAGCGGACCTTCCAGGTGACCGGCTTCCCGGCCGCCCGCGTGATCGGCCAGGCCGGCATCCTCGACACGGCGCGGTACCGCTCGTTCCTGGCGCTCGAGCTGGGCGTGAGCGTGGAGGACATCTCCGCGATGCTGCTCGGCGGCCACGGCGACACGATGGTGCCGATCCCGAGCTGCACGAGCGTCGGCGGCATCCCCGTCACGCAGCTGGTGTCGGCCGACCGGCTGGCCGCGATCGTCGACCGGGCCCGCAACGGCGGCGCCGAGATCGTCGCTTTGCTCAAGACCGGCAGCGCCTACTACGCGCCGGCCGCGGCCACCGCGCAGATGGTCGAAGCGATCGTCCGCGACAAGAAGCGGCTCGTGCCCTGCGCCGCCTACTGCGACAAGGAGTACGGCGTCGGCGGCTACTTCGTGGGCGTGCCGGTGGTGCTGGGAAGCGGCGGCGTGGAGCGGATCGTGGAGCTCGACCTGCTGCCGCCCGAGCGGGCTGCCCTCGACAAGAGCATCGCCGCCGTCAAGGACCTGGTGGCGGCCATGAACAGGCTCACGGGCACGGCCTGAGGCCGCCTTCCTTGTGCGGCTTGCCCGGCTTGCCAGCGGCGGCGGCCCGGGAGCCGTTGGCGTTGCTCCGCCGGGGAGAGGTGGGATAGAAACCGCCGTCCCGCGGTCGGCTGATCGCGGCCCGCGATCCCACTGCCTCCCCAGGAGCGACGCATGAGCGGCCGACACGCCAACCCGTCCCGCGGCCGACGGTCCACCCGGGGGGCGGAGCGGTCCGCCCGCGATCACGCCCTCGCCGACTGGACGGGCGGGATGCCGGTGTTCGTGCCGCAGGGCTACGAGCCGGGCTACGACTACCCTTTGCTGGTGTGGGTGGCGGATCCGCTCGGCCCCGCGATCGATCTGGCCCGCGTGATGCCCCGCCTGAGCCTCCGCAACTTCGTCGCCGTGCGGGCGACCGGCGGCGCCACGGCCGTCTGGCAGGCGGTCGATCGGGTGGCGTCGCGGCTCAGCATCCATTCCCGGCGCATCTGGCTCGTGGGGCACGCCGCGGCCGGCACCGAGGCCTTCCGCATCGGCTGCCGCCATCCCGAATCGTTCGCGGGCGTGGTGTCGCTCGGCGGCGGGTTTCCCCTCGAAGAGTCGCTGTTCGCCCGGGTCGACGGCGTGCGCCGCATGGCGATGCTGCACTGCTGCACCGCGGCCGACGCGGCGGCGAACGCGACCCACACCGACCGCACGCTCCGGCTGTTCCACGCCGCCGGGGCGACGCTCGCGATGCGGATCTACCCGGACATCGCCCCGCTGTCGCGGGTCATGCTCGCCGACGTCAACCGCTGGCTCATGGAAGAGACCTGCGGTGCGTCGTCCACGTCCCGCGCCGCCGTCGCCGGCTAGCCGTCGTTCGAGTCTGCCCGCCGTCGCCTTTCGGGAAAGGATTCCCATGCGTCAGCCCCACCATGCCGCCGCCGAACCGCGGATCCTGCCGCTGCCGACCGCGGGCATCGCCGTCCGCGATCTGCTCGACGAGGCGGTCGCCGCCGCGGTCGCGCGGGCTCCGGCCGGCGTGGCCGTCACCGTCGACACGCCGTCCGGTGCGCGGATCGCGGCGGACCCCGGCGGCCTCCGCGGACTCCTGGATCGGCTCGTGACCGCGGCGGTCGCGGCTGCGGCGGCGCCTCGCTCGCGGGGCGACGGCCCGCCGCTTCGCGAGGTCGTCATCACCGTGGTGGAGACGGCCGAGGCCGTCGAGTTCGAGATCGCCGACTCGGGGCCGACCACGCCGGCCGACGAACGCTGTCCGGCCGTGATGCGCGACCTCGCCGCCCGCTGCGGCTGCGGGCTCCACGTCGCGACCTGTCCCGAGGGGGGCATGGCGGTCACCGTCCGCCTCCCCCGGCGGGAAGCCCGCCGCCAGGCGGCCTGACCCGGGCCGCCGACCGATCACCTTCCGCAGCGAAAGCAGCCAGCCATGGAAACGACCGACGCCTCCCCTCGCCGCTCCTTTCGGCCTGGTCCCGCCCAGGTGATCGCCCTGGGGCTCGTGGCCGCCTCGATCGGCTGGGCAGCCTGGCTGCTTCGCGACCGTCCCACCAGCGAGGAGGTGGAGCTCCTGGCCGGCACCGTGCTGCCGTCGTCGGAACTGGCGATCGTGGAGGCCGCGTTCGACCGGGCGCAGCTGGCCGGCCACCGCACCGAGGACGGCCGCGTGTGGGTGCCCCGGGCCCGGCAGAGCGCCTACATGCGGGCGCTGGTCGACGCGGAGGCGCTGCCCCGCGAGTTCGGCAGCAGCCTCCGCCGCGCCCTCGAACGCAACAGCCCCTGGCAGAGCCGGGCGGCGCAGGAGGAGATGCTCCGCGTGGCCGTGCAGGAGGAGTTGGCGCACGTGATCTGCTCGATGCCCGGGATCGAGCGGGCGGCCGTGCTCTACGACGTCGAGGACCGGCCCGCGTTCGACGGCAGCCTCGCCGGCGGCCCGGCCCGCACGGCGAGCGTCAACGTCCGCACGCAGCCCGACGTCGAGCTCGAGCCGGCCCGCGTGCAGGCGATCCGGGTGCTCGTGGCCGCGTCGATCGCGGGGCTGTCGCCCGAGCGTGTCGCGGTCACCGACCTGCGGAGCGGCCGCGTCCACGCGGGACCGCTCGGCGACGACTCGGAGTCCGGGGCCGGGCCGTCGACCGACGCCGCCACGGCAGGCCGCATGGCTCTCGAGCGACACCTCGCGGCGAAGGTCCGGCAGGCGATCTCGTTCGTGAAGGGGGCGGTCGTCGACGTCACCGTGTCCGCGGCCATACCGCCGCCGAGCCCGCCCGCCGTCGAGGCATCGCGGCAGCGGCCGGCCGACGTCAATGCCCCCGCCGAGGTCGGGACCGCCGTGGCCGAATCGCCGGCGCGGCCCGAGCCCGCCGCGGATGCGATCACCGTCTCGCTCGCCGTGCCCGACACGTGGTACGACGCCGTCGTCGCGGCCGCCCGCCAGCGGGATCCGACGGCACCGGCCGCGGCTGCGGCCCGCGCCGAGGAGGACCGGCTGCGGGAGCACGTGCTTCGCTCGTTGCCGCCGGCGGTGCGGTCCGAGGACCGGCTCGTGGTCATCACGCGGTTTCCGGTCGCTCCCGCTCGGGCCCCGTCGGTCGCGCGTGCCTCCGGCCCGG
>JBIIMU010000371.1:0-3460 GCA_044337845.1 Pirellulales bacterium
CCTCGGCATGCCGAGCCCCTGGTGGACCGTGGCCTTCCCCAACGACCCCCCGCCCGATCCCGACTACGAGACGCTCGACGACATCTCCCCGGCCGCCCGCGACCGGTGGATCGCCACGTGGACCGGATTCCTGCGGACGATCCAGTTCGAGCATCCGGGCCGGCTCGTGCTCAAGAACCCGCTCCACACCTACCGCGTGCCGCTGATCCGCGAGGTGTTCCCGGCGGCCGACTTCATCCATCTCGTCCGCGACCCCTTCGAGACGGTGCCGTCGTGCCTCCACTTCTGGCGGCGGATCGCGGAGGATCACGGGCTTCAGCGGCCAAACGCCGCCGACCTCGAGGATCGCGTGTTCGCCTCGCTGCTGCGGATGGAACGGCGGCTGGCGGCGACGTGGGATCGGATCCCCGAGCGGCACCGGCTGCGGGTCCGGTACGAAGATCTCGTCGCCGACCCGATCGGCGTGCTCCGCGGCTGCTACGACCACTTCGGCTGGCCCGGTCGCGCCGCGGCGGAGCCTGCCTGGCGGGCGCACCTCGACGCGGAGCGCGGCTATCGCCGCAACGAGCTGCCGCTCGACGACCGGCTCCGCGACCGCGTGGCCCGCGAGCTCGGCGAGCTGCTCGACCGCCACGGCTACCGCCGCCGCTGATCGTCTCCGGCGACGAGCTCCGCGAACGCCGTCGCGCTCGAGTGGTCGCAGGTGAAGCCGAGCTCGGTGCGGAGCCGGCGTGCCGTCACCACCCACGGGTGCCGCACGTAGCCCACCAGCCCCGGCGGTGTGGCGAGCCACGGCAGCCGCAGCGTCCACCAGACGCGGCCCACGGCCGCCATGAGCCCGAACGGAATCGGCACGGCCGGCACGCCGAGGGCGGCGGCCATCTGCCGGTGCGTGACCGCGTCGTCCGGGGCCACGTTGAACGCCCCGCGGCCCGCCGCCGCGAGAATCGCCAGCGTGGCGCGGGCGAGGTCGTCCGGGTGCACGAACTGCAGCGGCGTGTCGCGGCCGTCCGGAAGGCCGATGAACGGCACGCCCAGGAAATAGTCGGTGAGAAAGTTGCGCACGTCGCGGCCGCAGACGATCGCCGGCCGCGTGAGGCTGACCGCGATCTCCGGCCGGGCCGCGGCGAACTCCGCCACGAGCCGCTCGACGATTCCCTTGTGCGCCGAATAGTAGTAGCCCGGCAGCGGCCGGATCGCGGCCGACTCGTCGCAGACGGGGGGATTGTCGGGCCAGGCGCCGTACACGGTGGCGCTGCTGGCCACGAGCAGCCGGCTCGGCGAGAGCCGCGCCGACACCTCGAGCACCGCCCGCGTGCCGTCGATGTTGGCGGTCCGCATGGCGGCCGCGTCGCGGCCGGGCTGCACGGCGAAGGCGAGGTGCAGGATCGTGTCGGGGGCGAAGGCGGCGACGGCGGCCGGGAATCCCGGGTCGGTGATCGAACCCTGCCAGAACGCGTCGGGCACGTCGCGGTCGGCCGGCCGCAGGTCGATGCCGAGCACCCGTGCCTCGGGCAGCGTGCGGCGGAGCTGGGCGATCACCGCACGGCCGTAGAGCCCCGACGAGCCCGTGATCGCCAGGCGGCTCGGAGGCGCGGGCGTCATGCGGGCGCCGGCCGGCGCCGCCGACGCTCCCGCTGCACGGCCGCCCGATAGGCATGAAAATCGACCTGGATCGTGTGTCGCGGCGAGGTGACGTAGCGGCGGCGCATCGCCGCGAGATCGGCGTCGATCGCCCGCTCCATCGCCTGGCGATCGGGCAGCCGGCAGCGGCCCGAGATGAGATCGGCCACCCACGCCGCCTGCGCCTCCGCCAGCGGGAAGATCGCCCCCCACGGCTGCACCAGGCCGATGAAGAACAGCCCCGGCACGGCGGGGTGCACGACGTGGCGGTAGAGCCGCACGCGGTTGTCGTCGGGGGCGATCACCGCGGGATCGAGAAACGGAAACGCGATCCTGTAGCCGGTGGCGAGGATGATCGCGTCCACCCGCTCCCGGCTGCCGTCGCCGAACACCACGCCGTCGCCGTCGAGCCGCGCGACGTCGGGCTTCACGACCACGCGCCGCTCGCGGACGAGGCTCGGCAGGTCGCTCGAGATGGTGGGATGCTCCTGGAGCACCGCGTGGCCCGGCCGCGGCAGGCCGTAGAGCCCGAGCGACCCGCGGTTCAGCCAGACCACCGCGCGGAAGGCGGGGCGAAACAGCCACATCGGCGCGAACCGCCAGACGGCCTCGGGGCAGACGGTGTCGAGCGGCAGGCCGAAGAGATACTTCGGCAGCACGTGGGCGCCCCGGCGGGTGGAGAGCAGCGTCCGGTCGGCCACCCGCGCGAGGTCGCAGGCGATGTCGCAGCCGGAGTTGCCCATGCCCACCACCAGCACCCGCCGGCCGGCGAAGCTCTCGGGCGTGCGGTAGTCGTGCGCGTGGATCAGGCGGCCGGTGAACGTGCCGGGAAGCTCCGGTCGCCGCGGCAGCCAGTGGTGGCCGCTGGCGACGAGCACGTGGCGGGCACGGAGACTGGCGACGCGGTCGTCGGCCGTGCGGGTCGTCACGGTGAAGGTGCCGTCGGCCTCGGGCTCGACCCGCTCGACCGTGGTCCGGAAGCGGATTTGGTCGCGGAACCCGAACCGGTCCACGTAGGCCTCGAGGTACGCGGAGATCTGCTCGTGGCCGGGGAAGTCGGGGTAGCCCGCCGGCATCGGGAAATCGGCGAACGCGGTCATGTCTCGCGACGTGTTGATCTGCAGCGACTTGTAGATCGCCGACAGGCCGTTGTCGTTGTCGTAGCGCCACAGACCGCCGACCGCCGAGCCCCGCTCGAAGCAGACGCAGGAGAGGCCCCGGTCGCGCAGCGCCTTGGCGGCGGCCAGACCGCAGCCGCCGCCGCCGATCACGCAGGCGTCGAGCAGCTCGGGGGGCGGCGTGGCGATCATCGGCGGCGGCTCCGGGGCCGATCCAATGTAGCGGCACGGGCGGCGCACCGGCCTCAGGGCTCCGGCACGGCGAGGCCCGCCCGCCACGCGGTGAAGTCGGCCCGGAACGCCGGCCACTCGCCGAAGAAGAGATGGCCCGCCGGTTCGTAGACCGTGAGCCGCGCGCCCGGCACGGCCGCCGCGATCCGGCGGGCCTCGGCGAGCGGCACGAGCGGATCCCGCCCCCCGGCGACGATCCAGGCCGGCACCGCGATCTCGCCGAGCCGGTCGGCGAGGTCGAGGCCGCGGAGGGCGGCCAGCACGCACACCAGCGCGGCCGGATCGTGGCCGGCGAACTCCCGCCACAGGTGGAGACGGGTGTCGGGATCGATCAGCCGGGCGGCCCTCCCGTCGGCGGCGCACGTGGCGAGGACGAGGTCGTGGAGCCACGGCAGCCGACCACCGGCCCAGAGACCACCACGCACGAGCCCGCCGGCACCGGCCGCACCGGCGAGCCACGTCAGCCACGCGACCGAGCCCACGATGCG
>JBIIMU010000373.1:0-3457 GCA_044337845.1 Pirellulales bacterium
GTGCAACGGCACCGGGTCGAAGAGGTGCACCGCGCCGCCCGCGCCGACGAGGGCCGCGAACAGCGTGCCGAAGTCGCCGATGCAGGCCCCGCAGTCGAGCACCACGTCGCCGGGCCGCGGTCCCAGCGGCGTGCCGCCGCGGGTCGGCACGTACTGCCGGTAGGCATTGCAGAGTCCGACCTGCAGCGCCGTGGCCACGAGCCGCACGCGCGTGCCCGTGTCGGCGACCGTCAGGTCGAACACCTCCAGCGGCTGGCCGAGGTAGTCGGCCGGAAGCCCCTCCGCGGCGAACGGCTCGCGGCCGTGCACGATGAGCCAGTCGGTGAACTCCGGCCGCGGGAAGCAGAACCGGGCGGGGCCGGCGCCGCGGAGCACGAGGTGCAGGTCGAAGACGAGCCGGCTCGTGTCGTCGGCCAGCCGCTCGCGCACGTCCCAGAGCCGCTCGCCGTGCGCGGCCAGCCACTCGCTCGAGAAGGCGTCGCCCGGCGCCGGCGGGGCCCAGGCCCGCGGTCCCCGCGTGGCGAACCACTCCCAGTCGAAGTCGTCGCCCGCGCGGGCGCGGGGCGGGGCCGCGGCGGCAAACGCCACCTGCGACCGCACGCTGTCGAGCCAGGCTGCACCCCGTCGCATGCCAGTCGCCTCCGGCGCCGGCGACGTCACGCGCGGCCGTCCGGCACGCCGCGTCGTCGCCCGCCGGACGGAGGATAGCCCGGCGGCCGCGGCATCCTCAATGCGGCCTCGTGGCGGGTATGCTTCGCTCATGCCCGCCCGCGACCGATTTCAACGCCGCAGCCTGCTCCATGCGTTGGCCGCCGCCGCCCTCCTCGCGGTGGTGCCGGGCTCCCGCGGCGCCGCCGCCCCCGACGACCTGCACGTCGCGCCGCCCGATCGGATCCGGCAGATGCAGGCCGACGCCGAGGCCTCCGGGCAGGCGTCGTGGGGCTACTGGGGCGATCAGCCGCAGAAGTACGTCAGCCACTCGAGCCACTCCAATCGCCTCATTCCGGTCTATTCGTTCGGGATGCTGCTCGATTCGGTGAGTGGCACCGCGAGCGTCTACCGCGACCCGGAGCGGCTCGCGGCCCTCTACGGCCGCCTCCCCGAGCACACCCTCAATCCCGAGGCGGAGTACTTCGACCAGACCGACGTGTACCGGCTGCAGATGGCCGCCGCCGATGCCGGCAAGAAATACATCGTGCTCGTCGTCTTCGACGGCCTCGACTGGCACACCACCCGCGTCGCCGCGATCGCCGCCCGCGGCGCGGTGGAGTATTCGCAGGGGCGGGGCACCGGCTTCTCGTTCCAGGACTACCGCGGGGCCCCGACCGACTTCGGCTTCTGCGTCACGAGCCCGGCCAACGCCAAGACGACGACCGACGTGGACGCCCAGATGGTGAAGAACCCCGGCGGCGAGCTTGCCGGCGGCTACGACGCGGCCCGCGGCGGCGCCACGCCCTGGGATCGGCGGACGAGCCTCACCTATCTCATCGGCAAGGATCGCGACCTGCCGCACCCCTACACCGACTCGGCGGCATCGGCGGCGTCGCTCTGCGCCGGCATCAAGACCTACAACGACGCCATCGGGGTCGACCCGTTCGGCCGGCACGTCGAGCCGATCGCCCGCACGCTCCAGCGGCGGGGCTACGCCGTGGGCGCGGTTTCGAGCGTCCCCCCTTCGCACGCCACGCCCGCGTGCGCCTACGCCAACAACGTCAGCCGCGACGACTACCAGGACATCTCCCGCGACCTCGTGGGGCTGCCGTCGATCGCGCATCGGGCCGAGCCGCTCCCCGGGCTCGACGTGGTGATCGGCGGCGGCTTCGGCGTGCGGGCGACGGAGGAGAAGGACCAGGGGGCCAACTTCGAGCCGGGGCTGAAGTACGTCGCCGAGTCGACGCTCGCCGCGATCGATGCCGGGCGGGGGGGGCGGTATCGGCTCGCGCTGCGGACGCCCGGCCGCCGCGGCGGCGAGGTGCTCGCCGAGGCCGCGGCCGATGCCGGCCGCCGGGGCCTGCGGCTGTTCGGCCTGTTCGGCGCCGCCGAGGGGCACCTGCCGTTCCAGACCGCCAACGGCGACCACGACCCCGCCGCCGGCAACCTGCCGACCGACGACGAGGAGGTCGATGCCCTGCGCCGGAAGTACGGGTCGGCGATCCGCTACACCGAGGCCGACCTGATCGAGAATCCCACGCTCGCCGAGATCGCGACCGTGGCCCTGGACGCGCTCGCCCCGCGCGGCAGGTTCTGGCTGATGGTGGAGGCGGGCGAGGTCGACTGGGCGTCGCACGCCAACAACATCGACAACTGCGTGGGGGCCGTCCGCAGCGGCGACGCCGCGGTGCGGGCGGTGTTCGACTGGATCGAGCGGCATCACGCCTGGGACGATGCCGTCGTGATCGTGACCAGCGACCACGGCCACGCCTTCGTGCTCACCGATCCCGAGGCCTTCGCCGGCGGCCTCTGAGCCGTCAGGCGATCAGCGCCTTCATCTCGCGGACGGCCTGGGCGAGGCCGACGAACACGGCGCGAGCCACGATCGAGTGGCCGATGTTGAGCTCGCCCATGCCCTCGATGCGGGCCACGGGCACGACGTTGCGGTAGGTGAGACCGTGGCCGGCGTTGAGCTCGAGGCCGGCGAGGCGGGTCATCGCCCCGGCGCGGGCGAGCTTCACGAGTTCGTCGTGACGATCGGTTTCGCGGGTGGCGTTGGCGTAGCAGCCGGTGTGCAGTTCGACCGCGGCCACCGCGAGGTCGACCGCGGCGTCGATCTGCGGCGGGCTCGGGTCGATGAACAGCGAGACCGCGATGCCGGCGTCGTGCAGCCGCCGCACCGCCTCGGCGGTGGCGCCGCGGTGCGCGACGACGTCGAGGCCGCCCTCGGTCGTCACCTCCTCCCGCTTCTCCGGCACGAGCGTCACCTGGCAGGGCTTCACGCGGCAGGCGATGTCGATCATCGCCGGGGCGATGGCGCATTCCAGGTTGAGCTTCACCTGGACGGTCTGCCTGAGCACCTCGAGGTCGCGGTCCTGGATGTGCCGCCGGTCCTCGCGGAGGTGCACCGTGATCGCGTCGGCCCCGCCGAGCTCGGCGAGCGCCGCCGCCCACACGGGATCGGGCTCCACGGTGCGGCGGGCCTGCCGCACCGTGGCGACGTGGTCGATGTTCACTCCGAGCGTGGCCATGGAGCGAGAGCCTGACAGCCCGGGGGGCGGCTGTCCACCGCCCCCCGGGGAATCCAGGGTCATTCCTTCTTGAGCAGCACGACCTGGTTGCCGCGGGGCGTGCGGACGCCGAGCACCACGCCGTCGGCCGCCGACTGCTCCGCCAGCGCCCGCTCGAACTCGGCGATCGTCGAGACGGGCGTGCGGCCCACCTTGCGGATCAGCATGCCCGGGCCGATCCCCGCGGCGGCGGCCACGCCTTCGTCGTCCACCCGGTCGACCATCACCCCCTCGAA
>JBIIMU010000372.1:0-3457 GCA_044337845.1 Pirellulales bacterium
GTCGTCGAACGACATCCCGCCATCGAGTCGCGCGACCATCTGGCCGAGCCGCGGCCCCGTGCCGATCATCCCCACCACGCCGCCGCCCGCCGCCGCAGCCGCGAGCGGATCGGCCACCCGACCGCCGAGGAGATCGGCCGGCGGAACCACCGTCGCGGCGGCCGCAGCCGCAGCCCTCCACTCCTTGACGAGGTCGGATCCCGTGGCGATACGTGCGGCCACCGTGCGGCCGGCGCCGGCCGCGAACCACGCCGGCACCCCGCGGCCCGCGAACGCCGCGGCGACCGCCGCCTCCGCGACCAGCGGCTCGAGGTCCTTCGCGTCGCGATCCGGAGGCACGAGCAGGGCGCCGTAGGCGACCTCGCCCGTGACACCGGAATGACTGACGACGCCCCGGGGCCGCTCGTCGCCGAGCAGGCTCTGCCACAGGGTCGAGAAGTCGTAGCCCTTGCCGACCACGAACAGCACCACGCCCCCCTTGAGCAGCGGGCCCTCGAGCGGGAGTTCGCGGCCCGCGGCGGCCACGGCCCGCTCCGCGACATCGGCCACGTCCTGCAGCCGCTGCTGCGGCAGGTTGCCCATCACGACCACGCCCTCCCGCCGCTCGATGACCGGCTCCTCGTCGGGGATCGCCCGCCGCCAGACCTTCTCGCCGGCGGTCGCGCGAACCGCGCGGAGATCGGCATCCGACAGCGACCGCATGCGACCGGCGGCCACGATGATGTCGAGCGGCGTCTTGCCCGTGAGCATGTCGAGCCTGGCGCCCTCGTCGATCCATGCCTCGATCGTCGCGATCGCGTCGTCGGGCAGCGGCGGCGCGTTGAGGGGCATGCGCTGGCCCTCGATGTCGCCGCCCTTGATTTTTTGAACCAGCAGGCTGGCCGCCCCCTTTCGCGGCACCAGCGCCGCACCGCCGCGGCCGCCGCGGAGCAGGGCGTCGGCCGTGGCCATGCTGAGGCCGTTTTCCGTCTCGTCGCCGCCGTGGCACCTCAGGCAGTGCGTGGCCAGCACCGGGGCGACGTCGATCGCGAAGGAGATCTCGCCGGGCCGCAGTTCGGCGACCGTGACGGCCGTGGCCGCGGCCCGCTCGGGCGGCGCGGCCGCGCCGCCGCGGGCGACCGCGTCGAGCGGGGCCGCGGGGTCGGGGGCGTCGCAGGCGGCGCCGGCGTCGATCCACCGCACGAGCAGGTCGACGTCGGCCGCGGACACCTTGCCCCCGCCGCGCGGCATGTCGCCGGTGAGGATCACCTCCACGAGTCGGCTCGCCTGGCCGGCGCCCCGCTGCACCATGCCGCTCTGCATCAGGCCCTGGTAGGAGGCCATCTGAAAATCGCCCTTGCGACCCGCGACGTGGCATCCGCCGCACGACCGCACGAGGAGCGGCGCGACCTGCCTCGAGAAGGAGACCGCGGCCCCGCCGACCTGTGGGGGTCGGGGAGCGATTGCCGTCGGCGTGGCCGCCGGGCCGGCGGCGCCCGGCAGCGCGACGCCGGCGCGGTCGAAGCGGCGCCGGATCCCCGCGGCCTTGTCCGCGAGCGGCTTGTAGGCCGGCGGTTTCCGCGGCAGGGCGGCCATGTCGGTGAGCCCGGCGAGGGCCCGCGTGAACGCCGCGACGGCGTCATCCGCACGGCCCGCGTCGAGCTCTTTCGTGGCGAGATCGAGCTGTTCGCGGATCGCCTTCGCGGCGGCGGCCGGCTCGACGGCGAAGGCCGAGCCGACCGCGACGCCCGCACACGCGACGGCTGCCATCAGCGGGCCGACCAACCCGAGGGCCGGGGCACGCGGCACCGCGGCGAGCTGCTGCCCTGAACGACGCATGGCGTCAGCATACGCCCCTGGACCGACCGCTGTCACGATGGCGGCTCGAGTCGCTGCGGGCGATCCAGCAGCGCCTCCCGGTTCCTGCGGAGCCGCCGCATGCGGCGCCGGCGGCGGCCGCCGCAGCCGGGCCGCGGAGGACGGGCCAGGAGGATGAACGCATTGAGCACCGTCGTCGCTGCCACCGCGACGGCCCAGCAGAGGCCGATGGCCAGGGCGAGCCGCTGGCAGACGAGGGCCGCCGCGGTGTCGCCGAGTCCGGCCAGCAGGCCGGCGAGGCCCAGCACCAGGGACAGCACGACCGGCAGCAGGAGCGAGCCGGCCACGGACCAGCCGAGCGGGCCGCGAAGGCGATCGTGGGGCATGCAAGCGGGCCGCGGGGAGGAGGAAACTCCCGGGATTGTCGCGACGCCGCCGGGTCAGCGTCAAGAAACGGCCCGCGGCCCCCGCCGCTCGGCCGCCGCGCCGCGTACACTGCCCGAGGTCGTCGATCCCTCCCCGATGCCCTGGAAACCCGCATGGATGCGCGTGTGTCGAGCCCCGGCCGCATGGCCCTCCGGGCGGTCGTGCTGACGCTGGCCGCAGCGGCCGTCGCGCACGGGGATCGGGTCACCATCGACGACGGCCGCGTGCTCGAGGGCCGCTTCGCCAAGCTCCCGGGCGTGATGGTCGATCCCCTCGCCGCCGGCTCCGACGCCGCCCGCGGCGAGCCGGTGCTGATGTGCGACGACGAGCTGTCGCGGACGCTGGTGTCGAAACGCCGCGTGACCGGCGTGGAGGAGGCGCCGTTCGACTCCGGCATCGAGCGGATCGCGATCCCGCAGCGAGTCGTCGAGCAGGGCCGCCGGGTGGCGGGCGTCGGCGGCATCCTCGAGACCACTCCCTTCGACGAGTACGGCCGGCGGATTCTCACCCTCGCCGCCCCGGCCGGCCGTCTCGACGTGGTGCAGGGGATCACCGAGATCACGCCGCGGTGGACGCGGGTGCAGGGCATCCAGACCGAGAAGCCCCTCGTTCTCGACATGCGGCTGGCGACGTCGTCGATCCCCCGCGACGTGCTCGGCCGCGTGATCAGCCAGCACATCGACCGCACGTCGGCCGCCGAGCGACTGGCCGTCGTCCGGCTGCTGCTGCAGGCCGACCGGTTCGAAGACGCGAAGGCCGAACTCGACGAGGTGCTGGCCGACGTGCCCGACCTGGCCGACATCGCCGGGGAGCGGCGGGCGATCGCCCGCCTGGCGGCGAGCCGGCTGCTCGAGGAGATCCGCCTGCGGAGCGGGGCGGGGCAGGATCGCCTCGCGCTGCGGCTGCTCGAGCAGTTTCCGGCAGACGACGCCGGGGGCGAACTGCTCGAGGCGGTCCGCGAAGCCCGCGATGCCTACACCGGCCGCCGCGACCATGCCGCCCGACTGGTGGCGATGGTGCGGGACCGGCTCGCCACGCTCGACGAGGGCCCGCTCCGCGACGGCGCCGCGGCGGTCGTCGACGAGATCGCCCGCGAACTCTCCTTCGGATCACTCGACCGGCTCGCCACCTTCGACCGCGTGGGCACCGATCCCTCGGTGTCGGCCGACCGCGCGGTGGCGATCGCCGTCAGCGGCTGGCTGGCCGGGGCGGCGGCGGCCACCGACAACCTCAA
>JBIIMU010000374.1:0-3454 GCA_044337845.1 Pirellulales bacterium
CACGCTCCTGATGCCGATGGCGATGTATCCGCTGCTGGCACTTTCGAGCACGCTCGGCATCCGGGCCGCGGTCGGCGAGCTGGAACGCGAGGCGCACAGCCGCCAGCTCGCCCTCGCCCTCAGCGGCGCCGACGCCGAGGGCTTCGCCGGACTCATCGGGGCGATCGCGACCCGGGGCGGCGACCGGCCCGCCGGCTGGCCGGAGGGCATCGCGGTGCGGATCGTCGCGGAGCCCGACGCCGTCGCCCTGCTCGACGCCGGAGATGTGGATGCCTGGATCGAGCTCGGGCCCGGCACGCTCGCCGCCCTCGCGGGCGATGGAACGGTGACGCTCGAGCCGCGGGTCTCGACGGCGCGGCCGCCCGATCCGCGGGTGCGGGAGATCGTGCTGGCGGTCATGCAGGGCGTGGCGGACGACGTCGAGGCCGCCCGGCTCGAGCGGGCCGGCATTCCGGCGAGTCTCGTCGAGCCGCTGCGCGTCGAGTTCGCCGGTGGCCGGGACTCGGGCCGGGCGGCGGAGATCCGCGGCCTCGTGCCCACGGCCGTGGCCGCCGTGCTCGTGCTCTTGGCCCTGCTCACCGCGACCGGCGCCTTCTACCCGGCGATCGACGCGATCGCGGGTGAGAAGGAGCGGGGCACGATCGAGACGCTGCTGATGTCGCCGTGTGGCGCGTTCGACGTGGTGTGCGGCAAGTTCCTGGCCGTGTTCGCGGTCACCCTGGCCACCCTGCTGGCCAACGTGGTGTCGATCGCGGCCACGTCCGCCGTGCTCCTGCGGGTGCTGCCGGAGGGCACCGTCGGGGCCCTGCCCACCCGGGCGGCGGCCACGTGCGTGGCCGTGACGCTCGTGGCCTACGTCGGCCTCGCCGCCGTCGCCGCGGCCCTCTGCCTCACCGTCACGGCGGCCTCGCGGAGCGCCAAGGAGGCCCAGAACACGCTCACGCCGGTGGTGATGCTGATCGCGGCGCTCGCGGCGGCGGCGCTCGTGCCTTCCGCGGCGGCCGATCGCTGGGTGGCGGCGGTGCCGTTCGCGGGGCAGGTCGCGGTGGCGAAGAAGGCCGTCGGGCTGTTCGTCGCGGAGGGGCCGATCGACGACGCCGCGGCGTCGGGGGTGGCCGCGGGCCTGCTCGTGTCGCTCGGCGCGTCGGCCGTCGTCGCCTGGCTGCTGCTCCTGCTCACGGCGTCGCTGGTGACCAACGAGGAGATCCTGTTCCGCGGCCCCGACGTGGCGACCCGCGGGCTCGCGCGGCCGCCGCCGCGGTGGCTGCCCACGGCGGGGCAGGCCGCCGCCGCCGCGGTGGCGGGCATCGCCGCGCTCTGGTATGCGCAGGGGCTGGCCCCGGCCGAGTTCGTCCCGGCGCTGATCACGCAGCAGGCGGTCGCCGTGCTCGGGCCGCTGATCGCCCTCGCGTGCTGGCAGCGGGTCGATGCCCGACGGACCTTCGCCCTGCGCTGGCCCGGAGGAACCCCGGCGACCACCGCGCTCGCCGTCGGGGCGGCGGCCCTCGTGGGCGGCGGGCTGTTCGTGACCGGCGCCGCCGTCGCGCTGGCGGTCCGCGACGGCGCGGTGTCGGAGGAGGCGGCGATGCTCGCCCGCCGGCTCGTCGACGTGATCCGCGGCGGGCCGGCCTGGTCGGCGGTGCTCCTCCTGGCCGTGATGCCGGCGGTCTGCGAGGAGCTCTTGTTCCGCGGCTGGATGCTGGCCGGATTCGCCGGCCCCGATCCGAGCCGCCGTCGCGGCCTCACGGCCGTCGTCGTGCAGGCGGCCGCCTTCGCCGCCTTCCACCTGCTGCCGGAGCGGATGCCGCAGACGTTCGCGCTCGGCCTGCTCGCCGGCTGGATGACGCTTGCGACCCGGAGCCTGCTGCCGGCGGTCGTCGCCCACGCGGTGCACAACGCCACGCCCGTCGTGCTCGTGGCGCTCGCGTCGGCGGACGAGATCGAAGCCGTCGCGTCGGGGGGTTCGTCGGCGCTGCCCATCTGGATCGTCGCGGCCGGGGTAGGATGCCTCGTCGCGGGCGTCGTCACCCTGGCCTGCGGCTGGCACGGACGCTGGAGGGAGCCATGGACGCCGACGGACGGATGACTCGCGGCCGCAGGCCGCTGCTGGCGCTCGTGCTCGCCGCGTGGGCCGGTGTTCCTGCCGGGGTCGAGGCCCGCGCCGAGCAGCCGCTGCGGGTCGGCGTCACGCCGATCGCGTCGATCGTCGACTGGAAGAGCGACCGGCCGGACGGTGCGATGCTCGCGATCTGGGAGGAACTCGCCCGGCGGATCGGGGTCGAGACGGACTACGTCCGCATCGCCACGATCAGCGAGCTGATGACGGCCGTCCACGACGGCACGATCGACGTGGCGCTCGGTCCGCTGGCGATCACCGAGGAACGAGAACGCTCGCTCGACCTGACCCACCCGGTGTTCCATTCCGGCATGCGGATCGCGGTGCGGCAGAGGAGCGACGGGGGCCTGCTCCAGGCGGCCCGGTCGATGGTCTCGTGGCAGCTGCTCCAGCTGCTCGGCGGCGTGCTCGCCCTGGCCCTCGTCTCGGGCCACCTCCTGTGGTGGTTCGAGCGGGGGCACAATCCGAAGTCGTTTCCGCCGGAGTATCCCCGCGGCATGCTGGAGGCGATGTGGTGGATCGCCTCCACGATCATCACCGGCGGCTGCGACGACAAGCACGTGGACGGCCCGCTGGGCCGGGCGCTGGCGTTCGGCTGGATGGTGGGCGGCATCGGACTGATCGCCGCGTTCACCAGCGTGCTCACGGCGACGATGACGGCCGAGCGGGTGACCGGGATGATCCACGGCCCGCGCGACCTCTCGGGGCGGCTCGTCGGCGTGCAGCGGGCGGCCGTGACGGTCGGGTGCGTCCGCCAGCGGGGCGGGTTTCCGCAGGAATACGCGACGATTCGCGATGCCGTTCAGGCGCTCGACCTCGGGATGGTGGAGGCGGTCGTCGGGGAGACCGAGACGCTGTCGTTCGTCGTCGGCGAGGTGGGGCCGGGGCGGATCCGGATCGTGGGCCCCTTGTTCGACGAGTTCGACTTCGGGATCGCGCTGCCCAACGGCAGCCCGATCCGCGAGAGCCTCAACCACGCGATCCTCCGGATGCGCGAGGAAGGGGAGATCAGCCGCATCAAGGAGCGGTGGATCGGCAAGCACGACTGACGCGTGCCTGGTGCGGCTCGGGGCTGCCCGTGCCCCGTCGCCGGACGTTCGAGGATGCCGTCGTGGCATCCTCTCACTCGGATGCCGCCTGCGCTTCGCCATCCTGGCTGCGCTTGGCGTCATACGCCGGCTCTCGGGGCACGGGCAGCCCCTCGCTGAGCGTTGGCTTCAGGAAGCCGCCATCGCGTGAGCGATGCGGACCCGCAGCTGAGTCGAGCGTGGTGCAGTCGTACGGCTCACGCCGTGACGCTTCCGGCCGATCAGACCTCACCCCGGTGCCAGCGTCAGC
>JBIIMU010000375.1:0-3448 GCA_044337845.1 Pirellulales bacterium
CTCGTCGCGACGCGCGGCCCCGATCGCACGCTGCTGCTGGCCTCGGCCGCGCCCCTGCTCAACGGCGGGCTCGTCGACCCGGGCAACCGCCAACTGGCCGCGGCGCTCGTCGCCGAGCTGCCGAAGAATGCGCGGGTGGTCGTGGTCGGGTCCGCGCGGATCCGCACGGCGGGAGAGGATGACGAGTCGGGGCCGTCGCTCGTGCGGCTGCTCGCCGTGGAGCCGCATCCCTGGATCGCCGCCCAGGCGGCTCTCGCGATCGCGCTGTTCTGCTGGTGGAAGGCGCCGATCTTCGGCCGCCCGCGGCGCGAGGAGGACGCGCGGCCGCAGGACTTCGGTCACCACATCGAAGCGCTCGGATCGCTGCTCCGAAAGTCGCGGGACGAGGCGTTCGCCCGCGGGCGGCTGGAGGCCTGGCACCGCGGCGACCGTGACGGCGGGTGAGACACGACGACAGGGAACGACAGCACCACCGGGGAGGCAGACGCGATGGAGACGACGGACGCGGGGCAGGGGATCGATGCGACCCGGTTCACCGAGGTGCGAGCCACGGTCGACGCGATCCTCGCCGAGGCGGCGAAGATCTACGTCGGGCAGGAGGAGTTCGTGCGGCTGGCGCTGGCGGCGTTGTTCGCCGGCGGCCACGTGCTGATCGAGAGCGTGCCCGGGCTCGGCAAGACGCTGCTCGTGCGGATCCTCGGCGAGGCCCTCGGCTGCCGCTTCGGCCGCATCCAGTTCACCGCCGACCTCATGCCCTCCGACATCACCGGCCAGCCGGTGTTCGACGCCCGCACGCAGGAGTTTCGCTTCCGGCCCGGGCCGGTGTTCACGAACATCCTGCTCGCCGACGAGATCAACCGCTCGCCCGCCAAGACCCACGCGGCCCTGCTGGAGATCATGCAGGAGGGACGGGTGACCGTGGACGGCACGACCCACCCCATCGAGCCGCCGTTTCTCGTGCTGGCCACGCAAAACCCGGTCGAGTCGGAGGGCACCTACGCGCTGCCGGAGGCCCAGCTCGACCGGTTCCTCTTCAAGCTCGTGATCGACTACCCGCGGGCGGAGGAGGAGGATGCGATCCTCCGGTTGCACTGCCGGCCGGAGCGGCTGGAGCGGCAGGTGGAGACGGCCATCCGCCCGCTGCTCGACGCCGGTCGCGTGATCGCGGTGCAGGACGCGTGCCGCCGCGTGCGGGTGGACGACCGCGTGATCGCCTACACCACCGCCATCGTCCGCGCGACCCGCGCCTGGCCCGCCTTCACGATGGGCGCGAGCCCGCGGGCGGGCATCGCGCTGGTCAGCGGCGCCCGCGTGCTGGCGGCCTTCGCCGGCCGGTCGTACGTCGTGCCCGACGACGTCACCGACCTCGTCCTGCCGGCCCTCCGGCACCGCGTGATCCTCTCTCCCGAGGCCGAGGTCTCGGGGCGGACGACCGACGGCGAGCTGACCGCGGTCCTGAAGACGATCGAGGTGCCCCGGCTGTGATCGCGCCCACGTCCCGCCTCTGCCTGCTCGCGTTGGCGCCGGTGGTGCTCGCGCTCGGGCTCTTCCTGGCGCCGGAGGGATGGCCGGGCGTGCTCGCCTTCGACCTCGTGATCCTGGCCGTGGCGATCGGCGACGCGACCACGCTGCCGCGGCGGGGCACGTTCCGGGCGCGACGCGAGCTGGGGGCGATCGCCACCCGGGGCGTGCGGCACCCGATCGAGATCGTGATCGAGAGCGGATCGCGGCGGGCCCACGACCTCGAGATCCGCGACGATGTCGGCGGGCTGCTGGCGGAAGCGGAGCCGCCCCCGCCGCTGCGGCTCCTGGGGCTCTCCCGGGGCCGCGTCCGTCACGCCGTGATGCCGCGGGAACGCGGCCGGTTCGTGCTCGAGCGGGTGTTCGTCCGCTGCCCCAGCCGGCTGGGGCTCTGGCGGGTGCAGCAGGCGCTGCCCGCCCGCGACGAGCTGGCGGTCTACCCGGCGCTCAAGCAGATCAGCCGCTACGCGCTCTATGCCCGGCTCAACCGGACGTCGCTGCTCGGCGTGCGCCGCGCCCGCCGGATCGGCACGGACAACGAGTTCGAGCGGCTCCGCGACTACACGGCCGACGACCAGTTCAAGGCCATCGACTGGCGGGCCACCTCGCGGCGGATGAAGCTCACCGTCCGCGACCACCAGACGAATCAGAGCCAGCGGGTGGTGTTCGCGATCGACTGCGGGCGGATGATGGTCAACGCGACCGCCGGCACGTCGATGCTCGACGCCGCCCTCGATGCGGCGCTCACGCTCTCCTACGTGGCCCTGGAGCACCGGGACGAGGCGGGCCTGCTCTGCTTCGGGGATCGCATCCTGCGCTGGGTGCCCCCCCGCGGCGGCCGCCGCCAGCTCGACCGGATGATCGCCGCCTGCCACGACGTGGAGGCGGAGCTCGTCGAGAGCCGGTTCGACGAGGCCCTGCTCCATCTGCAGCGACAGTGCCGCAAGCGGACGCTGCTGATCGTGATCACGAACCTGATCGACGACCGCAACGCGGCGCGGCTGCGACGGCATCTCGCCCCGACCGTGGGGCGGCATCTGCCGCTGGTAACGCTGCTCCGCGACCCGGCCGTGAGCGGTCCGCTGCACACGCTCGATGCCGGCGGGCCGGGGCCGACCGCCGGTGACGCGGGCCTCTACCGGGCCGCGGCCGCGGCCGACGTGATGCTCTGGCGGCGGCAGGTGCTCGCCGATCTCGGACACGCCGGCGTGCTCACGCTCGACGTCGAGCCCGCCGGCCTCACCGCCGCGGTCATCAACGAGTATCTCGCGATCAAGGCCCGGCACCTGCTGTGACGGCCGGTCGGCACCGGGGGCCGGCGAGGCGCGGCGCCGCGGCGATCGGGCGAGCCGTGGTCGGCCCCGTCACGCGGCGGTGAGCCAGGCCGCGATGAGCCCCGCATACCGGACCGTCGCCAGGATCCCGGCGGCGATCACGAGCCGGCAGACGGTCACCTCGGCCGTCCAGCGGCCGGCGGGCAGGCCGGCACCGCAGGCGGCGAGCCAGAGCGTGGTGGCGGCGGCCAGCAGGCCCACCAGGGTGCCGGCCCAGTTCGCGCGCCAGGCCGCGACGGGATCGCCGTGCACGAGCAGCGCGATGCTGGTCGTCATCCCGCAGGCCGGGCAGGGAAACCCCGTGACCACGTGCAGCATGCAGGGGGGCAGGCCGAGTTGGCGATGCGTGCCGTGCGCGAGCGGGCGGCCGGAGGCGTCGTAGGGATCGAGCCAGGCGGCGGCGGCGAAGGCCGCGACGCCGAGCAGCGCGAAGCCGCCGGCCAGACGGCGGCCGGAGGCCACAGGGCCGGCCGCTGCGGTCATTTCTTGAGGGCCAGGCATCCGGCGATCAGATCGTGGAGCGTCTGCTTCCGGTCGAGGAACAGCGGCAGGAGGTAGCCGATGCCACACGTGAAGCCGCTGATGATCTTGGC
>JBIIMU010000376.1:0-3438 GCA_044337845.1 Pirellulales bacterium
TCGCGAAACTCGACCTGCTCGCGGATGTGGTGGTGCTCGAGATGATCGAGCAGCGCCGACCCCGCCGGCGCGCCGGCGTCGATCTCCAGGCCGGCGTCGGTGCGGAGGACCAGCGCGACGGCGAGGACGTGGCCGCGGGCATCGCAGAACACGCTTTCGGTGCCCCGGCCCGGCGCGAGCACCGCCAGCGACGCCGTGGTGAATCGATCGACGAAGGCGACGGCGTCCCGGCCGGTCGCGAGCACGAGCGCCCGCGGCGGAAGCTCACCCCAGGCGACGTCGCGGCGGAGGTGCCGGTAGCCGGGGGGGGCGTCGTCCGGGGTGGGCGTCATGGGGAGGATTCCGGCGGCCGCGTGAGCGGGGCGTGCGATCGTGCCGGGAGGCTACCACGCCCCCGCGCCGGCCGAAAAACGTTTTTCCGTGAACTCTCGCGCCGCCGGGTGCGTACCTCTTTCACCGCACCGATGCGGAGGCCCGCCCCGACGGCGGACGTCACTTTCGCTGGAGGATCGATCATGGCGACCGTGGACTACGACCGTGATTGCCGCGACGATTACGACGACTCGGACGACGTCGGCATGCTCAGCGACCCGCTCGCGGTCGCCGACTGCAATCACTCCGACGTGGCGCGCGCCGAGTTCGACACGTGCGGCAGCCGCCGCGAGTCCCCACGGGCCGCCCCGCTGCACCGCATCGCCGAGGTCCGGCAGCGGCAGGGGGTCACGCTGCGGAACGTCGCCCGGCGGCTGGGGATGTCGCTGCCCGTCGTCCGGCGGCAGGAGCAGCCCGACTGCGATCTCCGGCTCTCCGACCTGCAGCGGTGGCAGGAGGTGCTCGAGGTGCCCGTCGCCGAGCTGCTCGTGGAGGGTGAGGGCCAGCTGTCGGGGCCCGTGCTGGAGCGGTCGAGGATGGTCAAGCTGATGAAGACGGCCGCCGCGATTCGCGAACGCACCGACGGCGAGCCCGTCGGCCGCCTGGTGGGCATGCTGATCGACCAGATTCTGGAGATCATGCCCGAACTCGCCGACGTCACCCCCTGGCACACCGTCGGCCAGCGGCGGACGCTCGACGACGTGGGCCGAACCGGCCGGATGCTCGTGTCGGAGGAGATTTTCCGGCGCTCCGCCGGGGGCTGACGGGGCCGCCGAGGTCGTCTTGTTCGCCGCGGTGGGGCGGTCTACGATCCCCTCGACGACGGCCCACGCGAGCGCCGTCGAGCCTGGATTTCGGAGTCAGCCGTGTTCTCGTTCGTCGGCGTGCTTGCCATCACCGTCGTGCTGTTCTTCGTGGTCGCGATCACGGGCCGGCTGCTGCTGGGCCGCTGATCGGGCCACCCCGATCACCATCGCCGCCAGCACGCCGCCGAGCACGCCCGCCAGCACCACCCAGGCCGTCGCGGCCAGCGGAGCGTAGTCCCGCAGCCAGACCAGTTCGGGAGGCTCCACGCTCTTGGGCACCTTCCGCTTCACGGGCCCCGGCTGCTCGGCCTGCCGGCGCACGTCTTCCCGAAACGCCTCCCACTGCCGCCGCGCCTCGGGCGTGGAGACCTCCGCCAGCCGCTGCCCGCGCCAGGCGTAGAGGCCGACCGGCGGACCGACGACGACCGCCAGCCAGGCGGTGAGCACGGCCCCGACGAGGATGCGGCTGGGTGTGGAAGCTGCCACGGCTGGGGTTTTCCGGAGGACTGGGAAGCCCGGGCACCGCCCAGGTTCCCGAGGCTCATCAGTCTGGCGTTCCGGGGCCCCGCTTTGCTAGCGTCCCCGCCCTCCCGGCCGGCGCTCGTCCGCGCCGGGGACGCGATCGAAGGAGTTGAGTCGTGAAGGGATCACGTGTCATGGGTCGGGTCTCCGTCGGCGTGCTGCTCGTGTCGGTGGCGTGTGGTCACCCCCCGCAGGCCGTGGCCCAGGGCTGGCTGCCGGCGAGCTGGTTCGGCGGGGCCCAGGGCGACTCGCAGGCGATGTATCCCCTGGCGGAGAAGGACGGCCCGTGGCTCGTGCTCGCCACCACGTTTCGCGGCGAGGGAGCCCGCGACGACGCCCGACGGCTCGTGCAGGAACTCCGCGGGGCGCACAAGCTCGAGGCCTACACCCACGAGAAGGCGTTCGACTACACCGGCGCGCAGCGGGGCGTCGGCCTGAATCCCGACGGCACGCCGAAGCGGATGCGCTACGCCAACTCGGAACAGGTCGTCGAGGTGGCGGTGCTCGTGGGGAGTTTCTCGTCGGCCGACGATCCGCGTGGACAGAAGATCCTGCAGAAGGTGAAGACCCTCCGGCCCAAGGCGGTCGAAGCCAGCGCCGACCGGCTCGAGAACGAGTTCCTGGAGGCGAACCGCGATCACCTGCAGGCGGTACCGGGAGCGAAGCCGCCGCTGCACGCGGCGATCCTGATCCCGAACCCGCTGCTGCCGGACGACTACTTCGCGCGGCAGCGGATCGACGAGTTCGTCATGGAGATGAATGCCGACGTCACGCACGGCCTCCTCGACTGCCCGGGCCGCTACACCGTTCGCGTGGCGACCTTCACCGGAGCGGGCACCTTCAACACGGGACCCGACGCCGCCGAGCCGGCCGAGTCCGGCGCGGGGCTCGTCGACATGGGCCGGTTCGTGGAGGTGCTCAAGGGCAACGGCTGGAACGATCCCCAGGTGCGCGGCGTGGAGCGGGAGAGTCGGCTCGTGGAGGCGGCCGACAAGGCGCACCGCCTCACCGAAGCCCTGCGGCGCCGGGGCTGGCAGGCGTGGGAGTTCCACGACCGCGACGAGAGCATCGTCTGCGTGGGGAGCATCGACCAGCTCAGCGTGCCCGGCCCGGACGGCCGCGCCGTGCCGCATCCGGAGATCACGCGGATCGTGTCGGGGCTCGGTCCCGACCAGGCCCTGCTCGCCCGCGGGCAGATGATGCCCCGCGCGTTCGACGGCATTCTCCTCGACGTGCAGCCGCGGCCCATCGACGTGCCGCGGCCTCCCGCCGGCCGCCGCTGACGGCCCGCACCAGCATGCTCGTCCTCGGCACCACCAACGAAGGCAAGGTTCGCGAACTGCTCGCGCTCCTCGAACCGCACGGCGTCGGCTGCCGCTCGCTGGCGGGGCTCGAGGCCGCCGTCGACGTGGAGGAGACGGGCGCCACGTTCGCCCAGAATGCGGCGCTCAAGGCGTCGCAGCAGGCGGTCGCCCTCGGCGGCTGGGTGCTGGCGGAAGACAGCGGCCTCGTGGTGCCGGCGCTCGGCGGCGCGCCGGGGGTGCGGTCGGCGCGGTTCTCCGGCGCGGCGCCCGGCGAGGACCGGGGGGTGATCGACGCCCGGAACAGCGCGCTTGTGCTCGAGCGGCTGGCGGGCCGCACGGGGCCGGATCGCGGCTGCTACTACGCCTGCCATGCCGCCCTCGCCGATCCCGGCGGCGCGGTCGTGGCGACGGCCAGCGGCGCGTGCCACGGCGTG
>JBIIMU010000027.1:0-13077 GCA_044337845.1 Pirellulales bacterium
AGGCTGCTCGGCATCGACGTAGGCGTTGGCCCGGTCGGCGGCGAGCATGACCGCCCGCATCGCGCGGGCGAAGTCGCCGGCCTCGTAGGCGGCCGCGATCTCCGCGCCGTCGGCCGCGGCCCGGGCGAACAGGCCGCCGTCGTCGGGATACCGCTCGGCCAGGCCCGTCGCTTCCAGCCAGCGGGCGGTGCGGCTGGCGAGATTCACCACCTTGCCGACGAGGTCGGCGTTCACCTTGGCCTGGAACTCGTCGAGGTTGAGGTCGAGGTCGTCGATGCCGCCGGAGAGCTTGGCGGCGTAGTAGTAGCGGAGCGCGGCCGGGTCGAGATGCTCCAGCCACGTGCGGGCGAGCACGAACGTGCCGCGGCTCTTCGACATCTTCTCGCCGTCCACGGTGAGGAACCCGTGCACGCGGACCTTCGTCGGCAGCGCGAGGCCGGCCGCCTCGAGCATCGCCGGCCAGAAGAGCGTGTGGAAGTAGACGATGTCCTTGCCGATGAAGTGGTGGATCTCGGCCGTGCCGCCGCGGCCCCACCACGAGGCGAGGTCCTGCCCGCGCGGCTCGCACCACTCCGCCGTGGCGGCGAGGTAGCCGATCGGGGCGTCGAACCAGACATACCAGTAATGGCCCGGCGCGTCGGGGATCTCGAAGCCGAAGTAGGGCGCGGGTCGGGAGACGTCCCAGTCGCGGAGCGGCTCGCCGAGAAAGTGGCCGGCCAGGTAGTTGGCGATCCGCGGGTCGATCGCGCCGCTCGTCCGCGTCCACTCGGCGAGGAAGCCGTGCAGGGCCTCGATCGTCACGAACAGGTGCTCGGCCGAACGCACCTCGGGCCGCGTGCCGGAGAGGGTGCTCAGCGGATCGACGAGGTCGGCGGGCGAGTAGGTGGCCCCGCACTGCTCGCAGGTGTCGCCGTACTGGTCGGCGGCGCGGCAGCGGGGGCACGCGCCCTTCACGAACCGGTCGGCGAGAAACGTGCCGGCGGTCGCGTCGTAGAGCTGCTGCACGTCGCGGCGCACCACGAGCCCCCGATCCCGCAGGGCCTGCCACACCTCGCCGCAGAGCCGGCGGTTGGCGGGGTTGTCGGTCGAGCCGTAGTGGTCGAACGCCACCTGGAAGCCGGCGAAGTCGGCCAGGTGCGCCGCCCGCATCTCGGCGATCAGGTCCCGCTCGCTGCGGCCCTCGGCGCGGGCCCGGATCATGATCGCGGTGCCGTGCGTGTCGTCGGCACAGACGTAGACGCAGTCGTGGCCGCGGAGCTTCTGGAAGCGGACGAAGACGTCGGTCTGGATGTACTCGACGAGGTGCCCGAGGTGGATGTGCCCGTTGGCGTACGGCAGCGCCGAGGTGACGAGAATTCGGCGCCGGGGCGAGGAGGGCATGCGAGCACTGCGGGGGCCGAGGGGGCGGAGGCCCGCGGATTGTAGGAATCCACGGGGCATCGGGGAAATGCCGGCCGACTGGGCAAAGCCCGGATCGCGAAAGTGGCCTTGCCGCCCCGCTGGGGCCGCGGGCACTATCCCGCCCCCGTGCCGGCCCGCCGGAGCGAGGCGACGGCACCGCCGCACCAGGTCAGTGGAGTGAACGATGATGCGACTGCGTTGGACGGCGGCCTGGATCGCCACCTGCTGCTGGATCGCCGCCTGGTGCTGCACCGCGCCCGCCGCACCGGCCACGGCGAACCCCGCCGCCGCCGCCCGCTCGGGCGATGTCGTCCTGCTCGACTTCACGGCCTCGTGGTGCGGGCCGTGCCGTCAGATGGCGCCCCTCGTGGGCGAGATCGCCGCCGCCGGCTGGGTCGTGCGGCACGTGGATGTCGACCGCGAAGCCGACCTCGTGCGCCGCTTCGGGGTGACCGGCGTGCCGTGCTACGTGCTGCTCGTGAAGGGGCACGAGGTGGGCCGCATCAACGGCGCCACGACCCGCGAGGACCTCGAGGCACTCCTCGCCAAGACGGCCGCGCCGCTCGGCGCCGAGCCGCCCGTGGCCGCCGCCCCGCCCGCCGTCGACCCGGTTCCGGGCGTGCCCCTGCCGGTGGCCCCGGCCGGCGTGCACCTCGCCACCGAGCCCCCCCCGACCTCGCCCCTCCGACCCACCGCGGCTCCGCTCGCGGCGATCCAGCCCACCGCCGCCGCCACCGCCCCGCGGCCGCCCGCGGGGGCCACGCCGGCCACCGGCCTGCCGGCCGAGGAGCCGGCCGGATCGCTGGCCGCTCCCGATCGGGCCGCCCTCGAGCAGCGGCTGCTCGCCGCCACGGCCCGGCTGCGGGTCGAGGATGCCTCGGGTGCGGCGTCGTGGGCGACCGGCACCGTGGTCGACTGCCGCCAGGGGGAGGCGCTGATCCTCACCTGCGGCCACGTGTTCCGCGACTCGCAGGGCAAGGGACGGATCGAGGTCGACCTGTTCGGCTCCCAAGGGCCACGCGGCGTCGCGGGGCAGGTGATCTCGTGGGATCTGAAGCGTGACCTCGCGCTCGTGAGCATCTTCACCGACGTGGCCGTCGAGCCCGTGCGCGTCGGCGGAACCGACCGCCGCACCCCGGTCGGCGCGCCGGTGGTCACGGTGGGCTGCGACGGCGGCCGGGATCCGTCGATCCGCCACAGCCGCATCACGGCGGTCGACAAGTATCTCGGCCCCTCGAACGTGCAGGTGGCCGGCCAGCCGGTGCAGGGCCGCAGCGGTGGCGGCCTGTTCGCCGTCGACGGCACGCTGATCGGCGTCTGCAACGCCGCCGACCCCGCCGACAACGAGGGCCTGTTCGCCGCGCTGCCCTCGATCCACGACCAGCTCGAGGAGTCCGGGCTGTCGTTCGTGTTCCGCAGCGTCTATCCCAGCGGCGGGCTCGACGCCGTCGCCGCCTCCGGGCCGCACCTGCCGAGCATGCCCGCCGAAATGCCGCCGGTGTCGTTCGATCGCCGCGACCGCGCCGACGCCGTGCCGACCGCCTCGCCCGGCCCGCTGGCCGAGCCGGCGCGCGATCCGGCCGCCCTGGCCGCGGCGGCGACGCGGGAAGCGCCGGTGCCGGCACCGCGGGCCTCGTCGCCCGCCGACGCGCAGCCGCTCTCCGCCGGAGAAGCCGCCCTCATCGACCACGTGCGGCAGCACGGCGGCAAGGCGGAGGTGATCTGCATCGTCAGGCCCCACGGGTCGGCGGAGGCGTCGAGCGAGGTGTTCGTGCTCAAGCACGCCCGGCCCGACTTCGTCGATCACCTCTCGCGGGCCCACCATGGCCACGCGCCGGCGGCCCCGCCGACGGGCACGGGATCGGACGTCGCCGCGCTGCCGGCGGCGACGACGCTGCGATAGTCGCGGCCGTCAGTCGGTCACCTCGACGACCACGGGCACCGCATTGACGCCGTCGGCCGGCGCGGAGCCTCCGCGGCCCGTCGCCCGCACCGTCACGGTGCCCCGGCCGAGCAGCTCCGCCGGCACCTCGATCGACGACCGCGTGCCCGTCGTCCGCCCGAGCACGCGGCCGGTGGCGAACACCAGGGCGCCGTCGATGCCCGCGCCGTCGAGCACGACCCGCACGCTGTCGCCCCGCCGCACCCGCCGCGGCTCCACCTCGAGCGTGAGCGACCGGTCGCGGTTCTTGAACCGCACCGGGATCACGCGGCGGCCCTGGGTCTCGATGGCCGAGGCCTCGATGGCCACGACGCGGAACTCGTGGTGGCCGTCGGCGAGCGGCGCGGTGTCGAAGGTCAGCCGGTCGCCGGCCCCGCACTGCGTCACCCGCACGCCGTCGACGAAGAGTTCGTAGCGGTCCACCACGCCCCCTCCGGGAACCGTGCCGCGGGGCTCGAGCGTCACCGTGCCCGAGAGCACGGTGTCGGGCTCGAGCACGATCGACGTGGCGGCATTCACCACCTCCACCTCGGGGATCGACGCCCACGGCTGGCAGAGCGGATCGCCGACCACGAGCAGCTGATACGGCGCCCGCACCGACTGATAGAAGGCCTCCGCGAGGCTCGCGCCGCGGGCGTAGTGGATCTGGACGGACGCGTGCGGAAACTTCGCGGCAATGGAGTAGGGCTCGATCACGGTGCCGCTCGATCCCGCGGCCCCGTGGCGGAGGAACTCGGACAGCGGAGTCTGGTCGGCCGACGCCGTGAAGATGCCGCCGAAGCTCGTCAGGTTTTCGCAGATCGCCCCCGGCAGGATCGTGCTGCCGCTGGATCGCCAGTTGAACTCCGGCGTGCCGGTCATCAGCCCCGCCACGTTCGTGCGGCCCGACGGCAGGATCCCCGGGATGATCTCGGCCTTCACGCCGGCCCGCTCGAGCGCCTTCACCGCCGCCGGAAAGACCCCGCTGCGGGTGGTCGCCCGGACGTCGGAGTTGGTCATGAAGTAGATCGTGCCCGCCGGCTTCGTGCCGTCGGCCCGCGCCGCGGACGACAGGTAGGAGGCCACCTCGCGGACGGTGTTGCCGCGGCCCGCCGTGACGCCGAGCACGACCGAGAGGATGTAGCGGGTGCCCCCCGCCTCGAGCAGGTCGCCGTTCTGGCCCCAGCCGTACCAGGCCCGGAACCCCTGGGTCGTCTCCGGCACCCCATCGCGGCCGAGCGGACGGAAGTAGTCGTTGCTCTCCGGATCGAGCCAGTTGGGACCGGTGCCGAGCACCGTGCCGAACAGCATCGTCATGCCGGTGAGCGACGCCGACGGAAACGGATCCTTCGCCACGAGCTCCGGCGGCAGTTCGTCCTTGTAGTCGATCCGCCAGGGGAAATCGCTCGACCAGGCGATGCAGTCGATCTGCGACGTGAGCCGACGGGAATCGATCGCCCGCACGACCGGCAGGAGCAGCTCGTTGCGGAACCGGGCGAGCGTGGTGCTCTCGGCGCTGTCCTGCCAGCGCATCATCAGGACGTTGATCGGCGGGATGCCGCGGGCCGCGACGAACGCGTTGGCGACGGCGAGGCTGTCGGCGCTCGCGGCGTTGACCACCACGAACACGTTCTCCGGGCCGCCGCCCGCCGTCGCGACCGCGGGGGCGACGGCGATCAGGACCGCCAGCAGCGCCCCCGGCCTCGAACGACGAACCGGCGATCTGCTCATGGCGGAAGCTCCTCTTCGCCGGGCGAGTGTAGGGCCTGCCGCCGGCACACTCCACGCCGCCCCCGGAAACGGGCTGTCTGGTCGATGCCCGACGGGGATAGACTCGGAACGCGATGCGACACGAGCCCTCCGCCCGCCGGTGCCGCCGTGCCCTGGTGGCCGCCGTGATGATCGGCCTGGCCGCGAGCGGCCGCGCGCCGGCCGCGGAGGCGGTGGAGTTCTCCGGGGAGCGGGCCATGCGGCACCTCGAGGCGATCTGCGACCTCGGTCCGCGGCCCAGCGGCTCCCCCGCGATGGATCGGCAGCGGGCCCTGCTCGCGCGGCACTTCCGCGCCGCCGGCGCGACGGTGACGGGGCAGGCGTTCCAGATCCGCGACCGCCGCACCGGGGCGCCGGTGCATCTCGAGAACCTGATCGTGACCTGGCATCCCGACCGCGCCGAGCGGGTGCTCCTGGCCGCGCACTACGACACCCGGCCGTTTCCCGATCGCGACCCGGTCGATCCCGAAGGCGTGTTCCTCGGCGCCAACGACGGCGCCAGCGGCGTGGCGGTGCTGATGGAACTGGCGGCCGCGATGCCGGGGCTTCCCGGTCCGGTCGGGGTCGACTTCGTGCTCTTCGACGCCGAGGAGTACGTGGTCCACCCGCGGGATCCCTACTTCCTCGGCTCGGCCTACTTCGCCCGGCAGTACGCGGCCGACCGGCGCGCCGGACGCCTTCCGCACGCCTACCGCGCGGGCGTCCTGCTCGACATGGTGGCGGACCGCGACCTCCAGATCTGGCAGGAGCAGCACAGCGTCGACTGGCCCGACACGAAGCCGGTGGTCGACTCGATCTGGGACGTGGCCCGGCGGCTCGAGGTTCGCGAGTTCGTGCCGCGGCCCAAGCATGCCGTGCAGGACGACCACCTGCCCCTGCGGATGATCGGCGGGATTCCCACCTGCGACATCATCGACTTCGACTATCCGCACTGGCACACCACGTCCGACACGCCGGCGCAGTGCGCGGCGGAGTCGCTCTCGGCCGTCGGCCGCGTGGTGCTGGCCTGGCTCCGCGAGCAGCGCTGACCCCATGTGCTCGACCGCCCCTCCCCCGCGGCACCGGCTGGTCGTGCCCGATTTCGGCCTCGGGGCGACGCGGCTCGTGGTCTCGCTCTGGCTCGTGCCCCAGGGGAGCCGCGTGGCGGCCGGCGACCGCGTGGTGGAACTGCTCGCCGACGGGGTGACGATCGACCTCGAGACCCCGGTGTCCGGCCGGCTCGTCGCCCGGTTCGCGGACGAGGACGAGCCCGTGGCCGCGGGCGCCGTGCTCGCGGAACTCGAGGTGGCGGGATGACGCCGACGGTCGACTCGGACCGCTGGACGTGGGCCGCGGCGCTCGCCGGCGCGGCGGCCATGTTCGCCGTGCAGCCGCCGCTCGACCTGGCCTGGGGGGCGTGGCTCGCCCCGGCGCCCTGGGTGGCGCTGGTGGCGGTGGCGGACCTGCCCGGCCGCCGCCCGTGGCTGGCGATCTGGACCGGCGGCCTCGTCCACTGGCTGTTCACGATCCACTGGCTGCGGCTCCCGCATCCCGCCACCGGGATCGGCTGGGTGGCGCTGTCGGCCTACCTCGCCCTGTTCGTGCCGCTGTTCGTCTGGCTGGCGCGACGCCTGGTGCACGCGCGGGGCTGGCCGCTGGTGCCCGCCGCCGCCGTGGCCTGGATGGCGTGCGAGCAGGTGCGGGGCAGCGCGTTCGGCGGCTTCACGTTCGGCATGCTCGGGCACACGCAGTGGCGCTGGACGACGCTCGTCCAGGTGGCCGACGCCGTCGGGGCCGTGGGCGTGGGCGGGATCGTGATGGCGGTGGCCGCGGCGGCGGTCGCCGTGGCCCGCTCGGGCCTGGGCGGCACCGCCGCGGGCCAGGCGGTGGCGGCGGCGGCGGTCGTGGCCCTGGCGACGGGCTACGGCGCCTGGCGGCTCGGCACCGTGCCGCCGCACGCGGGGCGGCCGCTCGACCTGCTCTTGGTGCAGGGCTCGATCGACACGGAACTCAAGCACGATCCCGGCGCCGCCGGCGACGTGGCGCGGCACTACGACGACCTGACCCTCGCGGGGCTGGCCTCCGAGGGCGGTCGCGTGCCCGACCTCGTGATCTGGCCGGAGACGATGTGGCGCTGGCCGGTGGTGGAGATCGATCCCGGCGAGACGATCCCCGAGCACGTCGTCGAGGAGGTGCTCGGCCCCGCCGGCGACGACGCCGACGAGGCGGCGCGGCAGGCGCGCTGCCGCACGATCCTCGCCGCGCAGTGGCTCGATCCGCTCGCGGTGCACGCCCGCCGCTACGGCACCCGCTGGCTCGTCGGCGTCGATCGGCAGGTGGTGCGGCAGCGGGCGGCGGGCGGCGTCGAGCACCACAACTGCGGCCTGTTCCTCGACTCGACCGGCGACGTGCTGGCCTGCTACTCGAAGATGCACCCGGTGATGTTCGGCGAGTACATCCCCCTGGCCGACCGGCTGCCGATGCTCTACCGCATCACGCCCCTGCCGGCCGGCCTCACGGCGGGCCGCGAGCCCGTGGCCGTGCGGATCGCGGGCTACGAGGTGATGCCGACGATCTGCTACGAGACCGCGCTGCCCGGGGCCGTGCGGTCGATGGTGCGGCGGCTGGACGCCGCGGGACGGCGGCCGGACGTGATCGTGAACCTCACCAACGACGGCTGGTTCTGGGGCTCGAGCGAGCTCGACATGCACCTCACCGCCGCGATCTTCCGGGCGGTGGAGGTGCGGACGCCGATCGCGATCGCCGCCAACACCGGCTTCTCGGCCGGCATCGACGGCAGCGGTCGGCTCCTGGCCCGCGGGCCGCGGCGGGACGTGGCCACCCTCCGGCTGGCGGTGCACCGCGACGGCCGCACGAGCCCGTGGCTGCGCTGGGGATCCCTGCCGATCTGGCTGACCGTGACGGTGGCGGCGGCCCTGGCGGTTCTGCCGACCCGCCGCCGGGGCTGAGCCCCGCGCCGGGGGCCGACGTTGCCGTCGTGCCGGACATCCCTTGAGCCGAAGCCGTCCGGCTGCCGATCCCAGAGCGACGGCGGAACAGGTTCGCGGCGGCTTGCCCGGGCCGGTGTCCGCGGCTGACAATGAGGGCGAGGCCGCGTCGCGTCGACCGCACGGCCCCGCGGGAAGGGATCGCATGAACACCATCGGCAAGATCTTCGTGTTCGGGGTGTTCGTCATGAGCCTGATGCTCATGACGTTCGCCGGCGCGATCTACCTGTCGCACGTCAACTGGAAGGACGAGGTCGAGCGGAAGCCGGAGAACTGCCTGCCCGGCCAGCAGCCCGGCTACGCCCACCGCATCCAGGCCGCCGAGAAGGAGCGGGCCGAGCTGGAGGCGACGATCACGTCGCTGCAGCAGAAGGTCGCCGAGTCGGAGCAGGCCCGCGACCAGTCGATCGCCAAGCTGCAGTCGGCCCTCGTGCAGAAGAGCGCGGAACTCGACAAGCTCGTCGCCAACAAGGACGATCTGCAGCGGCAGACCGACGAGGCCGTGGCGGAGATGAAGCGGCTCCGCGAAGATCTCGTCACCGCCGACGCGGAGGTGACGAAGCTCGCCGGGCAGGTGCGGGAGCAGCAGGTGAAGGTCGACGCCCAGGTCGAGGAGTCGGCGAAGCTCTCGGCCAACCTCTCGCAGGTGCAGGCGCAGCTGGTGATGGCCGAGGAGCGGAAGGCCCAGCTCGAGCGGCAGATGGTCAACGCCCGTCGGCTGCTCGAGCAGAACGGCCTCACCGTCGACAGCCTCCCGCGGGACCAGGTGCCGCGGCTCGAGGGGGACGTGCTGGCGGTCGCGGCCGGGTCGATCCAGGTCTCGCTCGGCAGCGACGACGGGCTCCAGGTGGGGCACACGCTCGAGGTCTATCGCGACGGCGAGTACATCGGCCGCGCGGTCGTGCGGGCGGTGAAGCCCGATCAGGCCGTGGCCGAGATCATGAAGGAATATGCCCGGGGCATCGTCCAGCGGGGCGACAAGGTGACGACCCGCCTCAAGGCGTGAGCCCGACGCGGGCGAAAGGGAACGCGCATGGCCGACGATCAGCCCACGGCCCACCGGCGGCCGCCGATGAACGTGGACACCGCGATGCTGGTGCTCTCGTTCGTGGCGCTCGCGATCGGCTGCCTGGTCCTGGCACTCGATCTCTACCTGCGGCGGATGCCGCTCGCGCCGCCGCCGTAGGCGGCCCGCCGATCCCCCGGGCCCGATGATGTTCTCGTTCCTCCGCGGCCGCCGCCGCCGGGCGATCGCCGAGCGGCCCTTTCCGCCGGTGTGGAACGACATCCTGCGCCGCTGCGTGCGGCAGACGCACTGGCTCGACGCGGAGGAAGCCGAGCGGCTCCGCGGCTGGGTCGCGGTGTTCCTCGAGGAGAAGCGGTTCGAGGGCTGCGGGGGGCTCGAGATCACCGACGAGGTGCGGCTGGCGGTCGCCGGACAGGCCGGGATCGTGGCCCTCGGCCTCGGCGGGGAGTGGTTCGATTCGCTGAAGTCGGTGCTCGTCTATCCCGGCGACTACGTCGTCCCGCGGACCACGCCCCTCGACGGCGGCGGTGAGCTCCGCTGGCAGGAGGCCCGCGTGGGCGAGACCTGGTCGGGGGGCAGCATGGCGCTCTCGTGGCCCGGCGTGATGGACGGCGGCCGGCTCCGCGACGGGCCGCGGAGCGTGGTGATGCACGAGTGCGCCCACCTGTTCGACTCGCTCGACGGCGACATCGACGGCGTGCCCCCGCTCCCCGGCGGCGCCGCCGCCGCGTGGATCGACGGCCTGGCTCTCGCCCGGGAGCGGTTCGAGACGGCGCTCGACGAGGGACGCTCCACGGCGTTCGACGACTACGCCGCCGAGAGCGAGGTCGAGTTCTTCGCGGTGGCGAGCGAGTGCTTCTTCCAGGACCCGCACCGCCTCGCCCGCCACGACGCCGATCTCCACGCGCTGCTGGCGATCGCCTGGAGGCAGGACCCCGGGCGGCGCGTGCCCGCGTGGCCGGCCCGCCGCTGAAGCCTCCGGCGTCAGGTGCTCGAGGGCTCCACGGCCGGCGCCGCAGGCTCGGCATCGCGGCCTTCCGCCTCGGTCGCGGCCGGCTCGGGCTGCGGCACCGGCAGCACCGCCGCGGTGCGTCGCGGGGCGAGCGACACCACGAGCCCGTCCGGCGAGGCGAGCACCAGCCGGTCGCCGCGGGGATTGATCACCGGGAGCGTGAAGTCGCCCAGCGGCAGGCACTCGCGGGGCTCCCCGGTGGCCAGGTCGACACTCGCCAGCCGGTGCACCCGATCGACGAACCACACGCGGTCGCCGACCACGGCCACGAAGCGGCCGCCGACGCCGCACGGCGTCCGCCAGAGAAGATCACCACCCTGGCTGGCCGGGGCCGACGCCGCGGCCTGGTTCGCTCGTTCGTCACCGTCGGCATCGTCATCGCGGGGCGGGGCATAAGCCCTGGCGTCGTAGGCGACGAGGCCCTCGTCTCCGAGCGACACGATCACCCGGTCGCCGGCCACCACCGGGCCCGCCGCGGGGATCCCGGGCAGGAACACGCTCTGCAGCCAGGCCGGCTCGAAGTCGCCGCGGGTGCTCGCGCTCGGCCGGACGGCGTCGAGCCGACCCGCACGGGTCGCCACGTAGACCACCTCGCCGCGCACCGCCGGCGGACCCGCGGGCTCGGCCGCCGTCTCACCGGGCATGCGGGTGTCGAACGACCACACTTCCCGGCCGCCCCGCTGCGTGGGCACCTCGGCGATCAGCCGACCCTCGTTGTTGATCCAGACGGCGCCCACGAGGTCGGGCGACCGCGGCGCGTAGGCGACCGGGGGCTGCTCGATCGGCGACCCCGTGTCGAGCTCCCGGCCGCCGGCGTCGGCTGCCGGCACGAGCCCGGCGAGCGTGGCGGGCAGCCGCAGGAGGCCGTCGTCCGACATCGGGCAGTAGACGGCGTCGCCGGCGGGGACGGCCGCCACGCTCGACGCATGGCCGAGCTGGCAGGTCCAGCGGTGCGCTCCACTGGCGGCGTCGAACGCGTGCACGTCGAGCTCGCGGGCGACCGTCACGAGCGCCCGGCCGACGCCCGCGGCCTGTCCGGTTCCGCCGGGCCGGCCCACGTGGGTCGACCACAGCAGGCTGCCGGGCCGCGGCCCGGCCTCGACCGGCGCGGCCTGCACCGCGTGCACGCCACCGTCGCCCGTGCAACCGACGACCAGGCGTTCACCGACGGTGATGTTCTCCAGCTGCCAGCCGGCCGAGTCGAACGGCAGCTGCACGACCCACTCGCGGACCAGGCCGGCGCGGGCGGCGACGAGATCGTCACCGGCCGTCCCGCAGAGCAGCGCCCCGCCCGCAGCGGCGACCCGCGGGAGGCCGCTCGAGGCCGCCATGGCGAGCAGGCAGACGAGGTGGCCGGTGGTGAGGCGAGGCATGGTGGTTCTCGAAGGAGGGCCGCAGGGCCGTGATTTCGCGGGAAACGTCAAGGATAGTTCGCGATCCGGCGCGGGCAAAAATGCTACGATTCGTGCTTTCGACCGCGATCTTCCCCACCGATCCAGGACATGGCACGCGATCCCCAAGCGCCCGCTCCGAGAGACGCCGCGGCGATCGTCCTGGGCTACGCCAACTTCTCGTCGGGGTCGTTCGACCCCGCCGTGTGGCGGGCCATCAGCCAGCTCTACGCCGATCGGGAGCCGGCCGACCCGCTCGGCGCCGTCGCGGAGCAGCCCGACACCCCGGCCGGCGTCGCGGCGGCGCTCCGCGCGCGGCTCGACCAGCTGGCGGCCGGCGAGCCGGCGTTCGCCGACTGCCGCCAGGCCCGCTGGGCCCTCGCGACGACGTTCGACGTGCTCCTGCCCGCCTACCGGAGGCACCACGCCGACCTGCTCGAGCATCAGCCCCCCGGCGCGATCGAGCGGCCGTTCTTCGTGATGGCCGCCATCCGCGCCCTCCTCGCCGAGGCCGCGCCCGACGACGACCCGGAGTCGGCCGTGCATCGCGCGATCGACCGGCTCGACGACTACGTCGGCTGGCGGCCCCTGGCCGTGCTCGAGAACGGCCGGCTCTCGTCCCCCTACCCCCACGAGCGGGTGCGGCCGATCCCGCTCTACGTGGCCGGTGCGGGCGCCGCCCACGGCCGCTATCGCGATCTCGTCGCCGGGGCCATCGCCGTGCTCAACGACGTGCCCGTGGAACTCCTGCGGCAGGCCGACTTCGACCTCTCGGCCCTCGAGGAGCTCGCCATCGATCCGCGGGCCTTCGACTTCATGCATCCGGCCGCGAGCCGGCCCAACTACCTGTTCGGCCTCTGGGATCCCGGGCGGATCGACGACCGCGGGCTCTACCGGCGGATGGTCGTGCAGCAGGCCACCCTCGACGGCATTCTCTCGTGGCCCGACGTCGAGCGCGGGGCAGACCGCACCCCCGCGGGCGAGGCGGAGCGGCGCTGGGAATCGTCGGCCGTGCTCGCCGGCGTGATGCTGATGGCCAGCGGCCTGTCGGGACACGGGCCGGGGGCGCCGCAGGCGGCGCTGCCGCTGGCGGACCTGTTGCCGAGGATCGCGACCTACCGCGACGAGTTCTACCGCCGGCTGCTCGCGACGCTGCCCGAGGCCCACCGCGAGCGGCTCGCCGACGAGGCGCGGCGGATGCGGCAGCCGTTCGGCGGCGTGCGGCGGCACATCAACGCCGTGCTCGCGGGCCGGCGGGCCCGCCAGGTGGAAAACGTGGCGCTCGCGGCGGCGCTCGCGCGGCTGGGGCGGAGCGCGGCGGCGGAGCGGCTGGTGGCCGCGGTGCCGGCGGCATCGGCCCGGCTGCTCGCCCGGATCACCGGCCACGTGGTCGCCTCCCAGCAGCAGCTCTGGCGGCACCGCGACAGCGCGGCCGCCGTCGACGAACTCGCCCGTGCCGAAGACCTGCTCCTGCGGGCCATCGACTGCGGCGCCGTCGTCGATCCGTGGAACATCCTCGGCCTGTCGGGGCAGTTCCCCCTGCATGAGGCCAGCGGCGAGAGCCTGCC
>JBIIMU010000377.1:0-3436 GCA_044337845.1 Pirellulales bacterium
CCGTCGCGGCCGCTCGTGGCCTGGCGACGGGGCCGGCCTGCGGGGCGGGGTGACTGCGACCGGCTCCAGCGGGATCTGGCCGAGTGGCGCTGCAGCCCGCCGCCCGGGGAGCCGATGTGGGACTGGGCCGGCTACCTGGTCGGAGCCGGCGGCCCCGGGGATAGACTCGCGTCATGACGTCCTTCGACGCGGACCGGTACTCCCGCCAGACGCGCTTCACTCCGCTCGGTGTCGCGGGGCAGGAGCGGCTCGCCGCGGCTCGCGTGGCCGTGGCCGGCTGCGGAGCGCTCGGCGGCGTCGTGGCGATGGCCCTGGCTCGAGCCGGCGTGGGCCACCTCCGCCTCATCGATCGCGACGTCCCGGAGCCGTCGAACCTGCCGCGGCAGGTGTTGTTCGACGAGCGCGACGTGGCGGCGGGACTGCCGAAGGCGGTGGCCGCGGCCCAGGCCCTGAGCCGCATCAACTCTGCGACCCACGTCGAGGCCATCGTCGCCGACATCACGCCGGCGACGGCCGTCGATCTGCTGGCGGGCGTCGATCTGATCGTCGACGGGATGGACACGTTCGAGGCCCGCTTCCTGATCAACGAAGTCGCCTGCCTGCGGTCGATCCCCTGGGTGCATGGCGGGGCGATCGCCGCGGAAGGGCGGGTGCTGGCGATCGTGCCCGGCCGCACCGCCTGCCTGCGGTGCCTGATTCCGGACCCGCCGGCCGCCGGCGCCGTGCCGACGTGCGACACGGCGGGCATCATCGGTCCGGCGGCCCTGGTCGTCGGAGCCGTGGAGGCTGCCGAGGCGATGAAGCTGCTGGTGGGCGTGGAGGAGACGGCCGGGCGGATGCTCGTCTTCGATCTCTGGACGGCCGCGTGGCGAACCGTCGACCTGGCTCCGCTCGCGGCGAACGGCTGCCCCACGTGCCGCGACGCCGATCATCCCTGGCTCGAGGGCCGGCTCGTCGGCCGCGCCGCGCCGCTCTGCGGCCGCGACGCCGTGCAGGTGCCGTCGGCCGGGGGCCCGGTCGATCTGGCGGCGGTCGCCGAGCGGCTCGCCCTGGTCGGGCCGGTGGCGGCGAATCGCTGGATCGTCAGGGCCGACGTCGAGCAGGGGATCCAGCTGTCGGTGTTCGCCGACGGCCGGGCGATCGTCTCGGGAACCCGCGAGGAGGCCCGGGCCCGGGCCATCGTCGCCCGCTACCTCGGCGCGTAGCCGCCGGTCGCCGCCTCCATGATCCGCTGTTCCGTCGCCTCGGCCCGCGACAGCTCGGCGGTCACGCGGCCTTCGGCGAGCACGACGATCCGGTCGGAGAGGGCCAGCAGTTCCGGAAGCTCGCTCGACGTCAGGATCACGGCGAGCCCGCTGCGGCAGAGGCCGTCGATGAGCTGGTAGAGCTCGGCCTTGGCACCGACGTCGATGCCGCGGGTGGGGTCGTCGAGCAGCAGGAGCCGCGGCTTCACGAGCAGCCAGCGGCCGATGATGCACTTCTGCTGGTTGCCGCCGGAGAGCCCGGTGATCGGGGCGTGGGGCCCCGGCGTCTTGACGCCGGTCTCCCGGAGCGGGCCGGCCACGAGGGCCTCCTCGCGGTCGGGCGTGACCAGACCCGCGCGGACGGCCTGCCGCAGGCCGCAGAGGCTGACGTTCGCTGCGACGTCGAGTTCGGGAAACAGTCCGAGTCGCTTGCGGTCCTCCGTGACCATGGCGACGCCCGCGGCGCAGGCCTCGGCGGGATGCGTGAACCGCACCGCCCGGCCGTCGAGCAGGATCGAGCCCGTCCACGGCGTCGTCGCGGCGCCGAAGATCGTCTCCAGGAGCTCGGTCCGGCCTGCCCCCATCAGGCCGGCGACGCCGACGATCTCGCCGGCCCGCACGGCGAGCGAGACGTCCTGCAGGCGGTAGCCCCGGGGGTGACCGGGCCAGGGCACCGTGAGGTTTTGGACGTCGAGCACCACGCCGCCCGGCGATCGCCGGCCATGAAAGTCGTGGTCGGCGATCTCGCGGCCCACCATCCAGCCGGCCACCTCGCGGGGCGTGGTCGCCGCCCGGTCCACCGTGGTCACGAGCCTGCCGTCCCGCAGCACGGTGATCCGGTCGGCGAGCCGGAACACCTCGTCCATCTTGTGCGAGATGGCGAGGATCGTGACGCCGCGGGCCCGGAGACGGGCGATCACGCGATCGAGCCGGGCCACCTCCGCCTCGGTGAGGGCGCTCGTCGGCTCGTCCATGATCAGGATGTCGCTCCGGAGCGAGAGCGCCTTGGCGATCTCCAGCAGCTGCTGGTCGCCGACCCGCAGCGCGCCGGCCGGGGTGCGGGGATCGAGCGGGCATTCGAGTTCCGCGAGCAGCGCGGCGGCTTCGCGGTCCATGCCGGCGTCGTCGAGCAGCCCGAGCGGCGTGCGCCGCTCCCGCCCAAGGAAGATGTTGGCGGCGGCCGAGAGCTGCTCGACGAGATTGAGCTCCTGGTGGATGATCGCGATGCCGGCGGCTTCGGCGTCCTGCGTGCCGCGAAACCGCACGCGGTCTCCCCGGACGAACAGGTCGCCCTCGTAGTCGGTGATCACGCCCGACAGCACCTTCATCAGCGTGCTCTTGCCGGCACCGTTCTCGCCGCAGATCGCGTGGCATTCGCCGGCGGCCAGCTCGAACGAGACGTCGTCGAGGGCCACCACGCCGGGAAATCGCTTGCCGACGCTGCGGAACGCGACGATCGGCGTCATGACGCGCGGCGCCCCTCGAGCTGGCGGACCGCCGCCAGGGCGACGACCACGGCCAGGCCGACGCCCGCCCCGAACGGCACCGTGCGGCCGCGGAGGGCCTCCACGTTGCCGGCGGCCATCGTGGCCAGCAGGCCGGCGAAGATCGCGATCGCGGGAATCGCCGCGAGCCCCCGCGCGCCGGGAAACAGCCCGCGGCTGCCCTGGGTGAACCGGCCCACCTGCGTGAAGGTGACGGCCAGCGCGACGATGATCCCCACGATCATCCCCTCGTAGACGTCGGCGCTCGCCTTGATCAGCTTCGAGACCGAGTCGATCACGAGGCGGAGGAACAACGCCCCCAGCACCGTGCCGGGCACCGTGCCGGCGCCCCCCTGCAGGCTGCATCCCCCGACCACGGCGGCGGCGATCGCGTTGAGTTCGTAGCCGCGGGCCAGGTTGCCCGGCTGGGCGACGCTGCTGTCGGCCATCAGGAAGATGCCGGCCAGGGCGGCGGTCAGGCTGCCGAAACAGTAGGCGAACCACTTCACGTTCTCGGTGCGGATGCCGCTGAGGCGGGCCGCCTGCTCGTTGCCGCCGAGGGCGTAGAGGTGCCGCCCGAGCACGGTCCTCGAGAGAATCAGCCAGGTGACGACGGCGAGCACGAGGAACGTGCCCGTCGTGATCCAGACGTTGTGCTCCTTGAGCCAGACGAAGAACGGGGTGTTGACGTTGATCTGCTGCGACTCG
>JBIIMU010000378.1:0-3423 GCA_044337845.1 Pirellulales bacterium
CCTTCGCTTCGCCATCGTGGCTGCGCTCGGCGGCATACGCCGGCTCCCGGGGCACCGGCAGCCCCTCGCTGAGTTCGTGCCTCAGGAAGCGGCCGCCGCGCGAGCTCTCCTCAGACCGCCGCCGGCACTTCACAGTCCGCGGGCGGCGAGGAGATCGTCGAAGTCGCGGAGATGGTAGGCCACCTTCGCCTTGTCGAGCACGCGGCACAGGGCCCGCACCGCGATCCCCATGCCGTCGGGGCCGCTCGTGCCGCCGAACTGGCCGCCGCCCCGCACGTGGGGCTCGAGATCGACGAACACGCCCGGAATGCCCCGCCTCGAGAGCTTCTTGGTGAGCGTGGGCAGCAGGCCGCGGAGATCGGCGAGGATCTTCTCGTGGCCGCCGGCGCCGATGTCGGCCGGCACGAAGTGGGCGAGCGCGTCCTCCTCGACGTGCTTGCCGCGGGCGGCGGCCTTCACGGGGCGGTAATCCTTGATGTGCACCCAGCCGAGGCCGGGCTTCATCGCCTCCCACTGCTTCCAGACCTCGGCCGTGGTGAAGCCCTGGACGATCAGGTTGGCCGCGTCGAACACGAGCACCAGGGCCGGGTGGTTCACGCGGCGATGGATCTCGGCGAGCAGCTGACCCGTGCGGCCCACGAGGTTGGCCTCGACCTCGAGGCCGAAGGTCAGGTCGGAGCGGTGGCAGGCCTCGGCGATCCTGCCGATCTGGTCGACCGCCTGCTCCAGATGGTCTTCCGGCTTCGCACCCTTGGGGGGATAGAAGGAGAAGCCCCGGATCAGCTTCGTCTCGAAGGCGTGGGCCAGCTCGCAGGCCTTGGCCACGTCCTTGGCGAGATACTGCTTGAAGGGCACGTAGGCGTTCGTGGTGCCGTCGGCCTTGTCGAGGAGCTTCACCTTGCCGATGGGCGACGCGATCGAGGCCACGTTGAGCCCGTACTCGTCTTCCAGGTGCCGGATCTTCTGGATCTCGGCCATCGACAGCTTCATGACGTTCTTCACGCCCTTGCCCACGTCGATGTTGCGGAGGCTGTAGTACTCGAGGCCGAGGGCGGCCAGGGCCGAGAACTGCTCCACCGCCGAGAGGTGGAAGGCGGCCTCGTCGGCGAGGGCGGAGAGGAGGACGGCGGGCTGGGGCACGGGCTGATCCTTTCGGGGCGACACGGACGAGGGCGGACGGCCGGCGGGCCGGTCAGGGCTGGGCCGGGAGGTGCTGACCCGAGGGGTGCGACACGACGAGCCGCGAACTGATGCCGCCCCGGGGCGTGAAGGTGGCCACCAGGGTCATCCGCCGGGGCTGAAGCACGGCCACGAGGTCGTCGAGGATGCGGTTGGTCACGTTCTCGTAGAAGATACCCTCGTTGCGGAAGGCCTGGAGGTAGTGCTTCAGGCTCTTGAGCTCCACGCAGGTCTTCTCGGGCACGTAGCGGAACGTCAGCGTGCCGAAGTCGGGCTGGCCGGTCTTGGGGCAGACCGAGGTGAACTCGGGGCAGATGATCTCGATCAGGTAGTCTCGCCCCGGAAACTGATTGGCGAAGGTCTCGAGCTGGTCGCGGGACGGTGCGGACGAAAGTGGATTGCTCATGATGGTCCAGAGTGTGCCATGGAAAACCACGACACGATAGCCGCGACGGCCGCGGCGGGGCAGGGGACGGCTCCCCGGCGGGCCGTCGTGCTCCTCTCCGGCGGCCTCGACTCCGCCACGGCCGCCGCCTGGGCCGTCTCCCGCGGCCTCGCGCTCTCCGCGCTGTCGGTCGACTACGGGCAGCGGCACCGCGTGGAACTCGACGCCGCCCGCGACGTGGCAGGGGCGCTCGGCATCGCCGACCACGTGGTGGTCCGGGTGGATCTCGCGGCATTCGGCGGCAGCGCGCTGACCGACGCGACCATCGCCGTGCCGCACGACCGGAGCGGCGCCGCGATCGCCCCGGGGATTCCCGTGACCTACGTGCCCGCGCGAAACACCGTGTTCCTCGCGCTGGCGCTGGCGATGGCGGAGACGCGCGGCGCCGAGGCGATCGTGCTCGGGATCAACGCCGTGGACTACAGCGGCTATCCCGACTGTCGGCCCGAGTATCTCGCGGCCTTCGCGCGGATGGCGGGCCTCGCCACCAAGGCCGGTGTCGAGGGGCGGGCCTGCGAGTTCCTCGCCCCGCTCGTCGATCTCTCCAAGGAGGCGATCATCCGCCTCGGCCTGTCGCTCGGGCTCGACCACGGGCTGACGACGAGCTGCTACGACCCGCACGCCGACGGCCGCCCCTGCGGGACCTGCGACTCCTGCCGCATCCGCGCCGCGGGGTTCGCGGCGGCGGGAGCCGTCGATCCCCGCGTCGATCCGGCGCGATGGACGACGCGGTGACGCCATGCGGATCTCCGAGATCTACGCGTCGCTCCAGGGCGAGGGCCTGCTGGCCGGCACCCCGAGCACGTTCGTCCGCACGAGCGGCTGCAACCTCCGCTGCGTGTGGTGCGACACGCCGTTCACCTCGTGGAAGCCCGAGGGCCGCGACCTGCCGCTGGCGGCGGTGCTCGAGGCGGTGACGTCGCTGGCACCGCGGCACGTGGTGGTGACGGGCGGCGAGCCGCTGCTCATCGACGAGGTTTCCGAACTCTGCGGGGCGCTCGGCGGCGGCGGCTATCACGTGACGATCGAGACGGCCGGATCGGTGCTGCCCGCCGGGGCCTCGGGCCCGCTCTGCGATCTGATGTCGATCAGCCCGAAGCTCGCCTCGTCCACGCCTCCGGCCGACACGCCCGGGGGCTGGGCGGCGCGGCACGAGGCGGCGCGGCGGCGCGACGACGTGCTCCGGACCCTGGCCTGCTCGGGGCCGCACCAGTTCAAGTTCGTGGTCGAGTCGGCCGCCGACGTGGACGAGGCGGCACGCTGGATCGACGACCTCGGCGCCGCCGTCGACCGCGGGCGGGTGTTCCTCATGCCGCAGGCGCGGACGCCGGAGGAGTTGGCGGAGCACACCCCGTGGCTGGCCGCGGAGTGCCGCCGCCTGGGATTCCGGTTCGCACCGCGGCACCACATCACCTGGTACGGCGGCCGGCGCGGCACGTAGCGGTCCGCAGGTCCGCATCGCTCACGCGATGGCGGCTTCCTGAGCATCCAAGAAGCGTAACCGCGTGAGCGGTACGACGGCACCACGCCAGACTCGATGCCGCAGGTCCGCATCGCTCACGCGATGGCGGCTTTCTGAGCATCCAAGAAGCGTAACCGCGTGAGCGGTACGACGGCACCACGCCGGACTCCATGCCGCAGGTCCGCATCGCTCACGCGATGGCGGCTTCCTGAGCATCCAAGAAGCGTAACCGCGTGAGCGGTACGACGGCACCACGCCAGACTCGATGCCGCAGGTCCGCATCGCTCACGCGATGGCGGCTTCCTGAGCATCCAAGAAGCGTAACCGCGTGAGCGGT
>JBIIMU010000379.1:0-3400 GCA_044337845.1 Pirellulales bacterium
ACCACCGCTCACCACGAGCGCTCCGGTCGTGTTGGCGCCCTTGGCCACGTAGACGGAGCCGGCCGACACGCTCGCCGCGTCCTGCACGGTCATCGTGCCCGACGAGACGAACCGGTCGGCCACGTTGAGGTCGAACGTCACCGCCATGGAGGCTTGGTCGCGAAGCGTGAGGCTGCCGCCGCCGAAGTTGCCGACCGCGGTGTAGATCGAGGCGTTCACCCGGCTCGAGCCCGAGGCCGTCATGGCGCCCAGTCCAGACTGACCCTGGCCGATCAGCAGGCGGGCGGCCGACACCGTGGACGACCCCACGACCGAGAGCTCGCCAGTGCCGAGATCGCCGACGTAGAGGCCGTCGCCCGCGGCGAGGGTGCTCGCGCCGGCGACCGTCGCCGTGCCCGTGGCGGCGACGACGTTGCCAAGAATCAGGTTGCCGGCGGTCGAGAAGGCCGACGTGCCCTGCAAGGACAGCAGCGACCCCGAGCCCGCGCTGTTGCCGATCAACGCCTGGTTCGCCACGCTCACGGTCGAGTCGGTCATGGAGAACGACTGCGTCGCCGCGTTGGGCAGCGAGTTGTCGAAGCCGAGTCGCAGGTTGGCCGCCTGGACCGACGCGTTCGTCAGCGTCGCCGCGGCGGTCTGCCCGGAGCTTCCCTGACCGAAGCCCACCGAGAGCCATCCCGACACGTTGAGCGTGGCGTCGGCCACTTCGAGCGCGGCCGACGAATCGACCGCCGCTCCGACCCGCATCTCGCCGGTCACCGTGTTCACGCGGCTGGCGGGGCCGCCGCCGGCGCCGCCGAGCCGGAGGGTGCCAGCATCCACGGCCAGGGCGTAGGCCGTGGCGTCGGACCCGAGCGTGTTGGCCGTGCCGGCGAGGACGAGCGTGCCGGGCCCGACCTTGCGAAACTGCCCGGCCGAGGCGGCCACGTTGCCCGAGAAGGTCAGCTCCGTGCCCGCGCCGGTGATGTCGATCACGCTGTTGGAGCCGCCGATCGTGAAGCCGCGCGTGGTCGCCGCCGAGGAGCCCGCGTAGGCCAGCGCGCCCCCGGCGAACACGAGGTTCGCCGGGTCGGCCGAGGCCGCACCGATCGCGCTTGCGGAGCCCGCGTTGGCCACGATCGAGATCGAGGTCGTGCCCCCCTCGAGCCGCGTCACGCCGGTGTAGCCGTTGACGGTGTTGAGCGAGAGCGGAGCGGCCCCCTGCTTCGTCAGGCCGCCGGTCCCGTTGATCGCGCCGGTCCCGCCGAGGCTGTAGGCCCGCGTCTCGTTGGCGAACGTGGTCGCTCCGGGGAGCACGCTCGAGTTCAGCAGCACGTCGGTCGAGCCGGCGGCCAGGTCGTTGAACAGCGCGGGGTTGCCGTTCTGGAACGTCGTGGCCGAGCCGGTGAGCGTGTTGGTCCAGTTGGCGGTGCTCGCCACGTTCCAGACGTTGCTGATCGAACCGTCCCAGCGGGGCAGGGCGACACTCGTGACGATCAGGTCGATCGACTTGTTCACGGTGTTGTTGGAGAGCGTCGCGAGCACGCCGGCCGGCAGGGTGCCGAGCGTGAAGCTGTAGGCATTGAGGCTGCCGTACTTCACGAGCGGAATCGTGCCGACCGTCGGGGCGGAGGAGAGGAAGTTGATCGTCGAGGCGCCGGAGGTGGTGAGCGCCCCGGACACGTTGAGGGGGGCGAGGCTGGGATTCCCGAACGACGCGAGGTCGATCGTCAGCCCGGACGACGAGCCGAGCGCGAGCGCCGACGTCGTGAACTGCGTGTCGAGCCCGCCGGCCACCGTGACCCCGAGCGTGGTCGAAGCGCTGAGCGTGACGCTGCCCGCGGGCGACGCCGCGGTGGTGACCACCAGCCTGCCGCCGGACACCGCGACCGGCCCCGTGAAGCTGTTCGCGCCGGTGAGCGAGAGCGAGCCCGCGCCCACCTTGGTGAAGCCGCCCGAGCCCGTGAGGGCCTGGGGCAGGGTCACCGTGAAGCCGGCCGTGTCGACGATCGCGCCGCCCGCGGCCACCGTGGCCGAACCGAGGCCCGACAGGAACGACGTCTGGTCGGCCCCCGCGGCCAGCGTGCCGCCGTTGAACACGAACGCCGACCCCGCGCCCCCGGCGCCGCCGGTCACCTGGTTCACGCGGAGCGTGCCGCCGTTGAGGTTGACGGTCCCGCTGGTCGTGGCGCCAGCCTTGCCGAGCACCAGCGTGGGCGCCCGCACCTCGCCGGCTCCCGACAGCGTGAGCGACCCCCGCGCGCCGTCGGCCGCACCGACCGCGAGATCGCCCACCTGCACGTCAACCAGGCCGCCCGACACGGTGACCGTGCCGCGGCCCGTCGCCCCCGTGCCGATCTCGAGGTCACCGGCCCCGGTCTTCCGCACCAGGCCGCCCGACACGTTCAGCGTGCCGTTGCCGCCGCTGCTGCCCACGGCCAGAGCCGTGGTCGCCGCCAGCGTGCCCGAGGAGATGTCGTAAACACCGACACCGTTGGATCCCCAGGCGCCGATCTGCAGCGTGCCGGCGGTGTTCGTGAGCGTGCCGCCCGTCTGCGTGACCTCGCCGCGGCCGTTGAAGTCGCCGAACATCAGGTTGCCGGAGCCCCCCTTGGTGAACGACCCGCCGGAGATCACGAGCCGGCCGGTGCCGCCGCCGCTGCCGAACTTCGTCCAGTTGTTGACGCTGAACGAACCGCCGTCGGAGATGGCGATGGTGCCCACGACCGCGGCCGTGCCGGACGTCCGCTGGCCCACGATCAGTTCGTTCGAGGCGATCGCGAACGTGCCGCCCACGAGGTTGAGCGTGCCCGCGAACTGCGCGGTGCCGGACCCATTCGTCTGCCCGATGATCACGTTTCCGCCCGACGCGTGGTCATAGAGGCTGCCGGCGTTGACCGTCATCGTGCCGGCCACGCCCCGGGTGCCGCTGCCGACGCCGATGAAGAGTTCGCCGGGGGTCGTGTGCCGCAGCGTGGACGCTCCGTCGAGCACGAGCGAGCCGTTACCGGCCGCCGCGCCCGTGGCCTGCGTGCGCCCCACGTAGGAAGTGCCACTGGTGGTGGCGGTGCCGCCACCCAGAATGAACAGCGTGCCCGCACCGTCCTGCCCGACCGAGAACCGCGGCGCGGCCGAGGTGCCCGCGAGAGTCAGCGCAGCGGTGCCCCCGTTGCCGATGATCGCGAGGTCGATGGACGTCGGAGCGGTGCCGCTGCTCCAGTTGCTGCCCGTGGTGAAGCTGCCCGATCCCGACGCGATCCACGACACGTCGGCTGCCCCGACACGGCCAGCCGCCGCGAGCCCCGCGACGAAGAGGGCCACGATGCAGACACATCCACGACGAAGCGACATACTCATGACGGCGACGGACGATCGTCCGCTCCACGAATGGCGACACGAAATCGGGGGTCGCGAACCTGAT